>DAOWFT010000125.1 GCA_030637845.1 Thalassospiraceae bacterium | reverse complement strand
TAAAAGCCATGCTACCAAGCGTTCGCCAGCTGATAGAACAAATAAAATTAACAAGGAAATAGCTATGGATTTTGCCAAACTGGGCCGCACAGGAATTGATGTAAGTAAGGTATGCCTTGGGACCATGACCTGGGGTGAGCAAAACACTCAGGCCCAAGCCTTTGAACAAATGGATATGGCGCTTGATCGCGGCATCAATTTTTTTGATACCGCCGAGCTTTATTCCATTCCGCCCCGGGCCGAGACCTATGGCGCAACCGAAACCATAATCGGCAACTGGATGGGCGAGCGCCGCGCGCGGGATAAAATAGTGCTGGCGTCAAAGGCCGCCGGGCCGGGGCTTAATTATATGCGTGACGGCAATATGAAATTTGATCGCAAAAATCTGGAACTGGCGCTCGATGCCAGCCTCAAGCGGCTCAAGACCGATTACCTTGACCTTTATTATTTGCACTGGCCGGTCAGGAAAACAAATTACTTCGGCCACCTTGGCTATGAACATGACCCCGCTGATACCGATTGGGCCCCGCTGGAAGAAAGCCTTGGCGTTTTGGGCGATATGGTAAAGGCCGGAAAAATTCGCAGCGTTGGTGTTTCCAACGAAACCCCATGGGGGGTAATGAAATTTTTGGAAATTGCCGAACGCACCGGTTTGCCCAGAATTGCCGGGGTGCAAAATCCCTATAACCTTCTTAATCGTATTTATGAAATTGGAATCGCGGAAATATCCATGCGCGAAGATTGCGGCCTGCTTGCCTATTCGCCGTTGGGTTTTGGGAGCTTAAGCGGAAAATATTTAAATGGGGCAGAACCGAAAGATGGGCGCATGACCCTGTTTGAAAGCTATCGCCGGTATATGAAACCGCAGAGCATTAAAGCAACCGAACGCTATGTGCAGCTGGCAAATGATAGTGGCCTTGATCCGGCCCAGATGGCGCTGGCATTTGTAAACGCACAGCCGTTTGTCACCAGCAACATTATCGGCGCAACAACGCTGGAACAGCTTAAAAGCAACATTGATGCGCTTGATATAAAACTTTCCGATGATGTGATGACGGCGATAAATGAGATACAGAACGAAATCCCCAACCCGGCACCTTAGGTAAAAACCCGCCCCTTTTTTCAAAGGAGCGGGTTGTATTTTCGCTAATGCCCCAAAGATGAGGGAGGGGGGGGAGGGAGATAATCTTCAAAACATTAGCGAATATTGAATGAAATTTTCTAGGGGGAATTTCTCATTCGGTAATTTGTATTTTTTAGTTACGTGCGCTCAGCTCATTGCGTTCAACGCTTTTCTTTACAAGCTGATCTTTGATGGCAACACGGGTTGCGGCCTGTTTGGTGCTGATTTTGTTCAGAACAACCTGAAGGTCGCCTTTATCGTAGCCGTTAACATATTCCATAACTGCTACGCGGGTTGCGGCCTGTTTGGTGCTGATTTTGTTCAGAACAACCTGAAGGTCGTTTTTATTGTGACCGTTAAGGTGCTCCATAACTGCGGCGCGGTTTGCAGCCTGATTGGCGTGAATGTTTTCAATCATGCCCTTAGCTGTTGATGCATTAGCACTGGCTGAAACGGTAGCGATAGAAACAGCAGCAATGGCTGCGATGGCAAATACTTTATTCATGACATTTATCCTTTTTTTGTTGTTAAGTGTCGTAATTACTTAATTACGCACCGGGTGCATAAATTGAGTGTGTATCGTAAAATTCGGCAAATAATGAGGCCTTAACAAGCATTGCAGCAGACATGGTTGCGGCCACACCGATGCAGGCATTAATTGGCTTCATGGAAATTGTTGGCTGTTCGCCGTTTTTTTCCTGTGTTCGTTTGGCGGCATAAAGTACTGCTGCGACCAATGTGAACATCAGAGCAAAACCAACAACGTAAATATTTCCGGGGTCGAGGATCGTATGTATCATTTTTTTCGGCCCTTTGCCTTGGCGGTTAAAATTAAACTCAAATTATGTTAGCGATGGCTGGTTGAACTTTATGATCACCGCTTGATTGTCACGAAATTACACTTTGACCATTGAACCGACCCTGAAGATTACATTCATCTAATATTCAGTTTCGGGGCCGTTCCAGGCGGTGTTATAAGCAAACCCAATGCCTGGTGGTGTGATGTTCGTCACAGGTAAATCATTGTTTTTCAACACTTTAGCCAGTTCATACCAGGACAACGTCCCGGGCAGGGTATTTAATCCATGCTCTTTGGGAATGGCAGCTATGTCCGTATTTTGCGTATATTTTTGAGGGGTTTGGACTTTTTTATATGTCCAGCAACTTTGCCAGTTGGCCCATATGGGAGAAACATTTATCCGGCTGGGCGCTTTTCAGCCGGGCCTTGAAATCGTCCGTTCCGGCATGGCCGCCACCGGTAAAGCCAAACACGCCCATGCCGGCATTTTTTGCGGCGACAATTCCGGCTGGGCTGTCTTCAATTACCAAAGTGTTATTTGCATCCACAGCCATTTTACCTGCGGCATATAAAAACAGGTCAGGCGCAGGCTTGCCGTTTGTAACTTCGTCTGCACTAAAAATGTTATTGTCGAATAAATCTATTAACCCGGTTACGGAAAGAGAATGGGTAATTTTTTCCCTGCTACCGGAAGAGGCGACGCATATTTTTAATCCGGCGTTTTTACCAGCATTTTTGATTGTGTTAATGGCATCAGTTACGGCGGGAAGAGGTTTTAGCTCAATTTCAAATGCAGCCCTGTCCAGCGCCCTTAATTCCTCAACAAAATTATCCGGCAGCAAAACACCCCATTCGCTCGCAACAATATGTTCGACGCTTTTAAGCGACAGCCCGGTAAATGTTTTAATACATTCATCCGTTGTGGTGGCTCGTCCGTTTGTTGAAATGTATTCAGCCAATATTCGGGCGGCGATGGGTTCGCTATCCACCAGCACACCATCGCAATCAAAAATGATTAATCCGTTTGCATTAGCCATTAAATCAATGCCCGAACTTTCTTAATGTTCCATCGATGGAATTAACGTAGCCGCCACCGAAAAGTCGCACATGAACCAGTAGCGGGTAAAGGTTATAAATGGAAAGGCGCTCTTCAAAGAATCCCGGTTTTATGGGTCGGATGTTTTCATATGCGTCAAAAAATATCTGGTTGAATGTTCCAAACATCTGGGTAAATGCCAGTTCTATTTCCGCATCGGCGTAATAGGTAGCCGGGTCGACAAAACCGGATATGCGTCCGTTTGCCACCAGCACGTTTCCGGTCCACATATCGCCGTGGATCAATGATGATTTTTTTGGGGTTTCAATCCAGTTTTCCAAATTATTTGAAAACTTTTCTAACCGTTTGAATATGGCGGCTGGCAGGTTGCCCGCTTTCATCGCCACACCCCCCATATAAAGCAGGCGTTGGTCACGAAAAAAATCCACCCAGTTTTTATTCCACGGGTTGGGCTGGTGCAGCCCGCCAATGGTCGTGTCTTTTTCAAAGCCAAAACCAGCATCGGCGCTAATGAGGTGCATTCTGGCCACCAATTCGCCAGCGTGGGTTGCCGCACCGGGGCCAATGCTTTCGCCGCTATCCAGATAAGTCATTAATAAAATTTCATCACTTGCAAATAAAACATCGGGAACCGGAAGCTGTCCGTGGGTGGAAAGGTAGCTAAGGCAATATCCTTCAAGCTCAAGCCCGCTCCCCATCTCGCCAATCTTGGCAACCAGATCAGGTCCGCTTTCCATATGAACGCGGTAAACATCGCCGACGCAACCGCCGGACAGGGGTTTTAAGGCGCTTACCCCCCGTTTGGTAATTTTTTCAATTTTTTGTTTTGTGGTGTTCATGTGGTCTAAGCCAGATGCCTGGCCTTAATTTCTTCCAGCAAGCCCGCCGCTGCCGTTTCAATCATTTCATAAACAGAACCAAAGCCCCCTTCAAGATAAGGGTCGGGCACGTTCTTCCTGCCCAGTTCCGGGGCGAAGTCTAAAAACATGGATAGCTTGTCCTCATGCCCGCTGGGGCAGATGGCCACAAGGTTGGAATAGTTTTCACCGTCCATGGCCAGTACATAATCGAAATGTTCAAAGTCGGCGGCCTTTGCCTGACGTCCGCGCAGCTCACTTATGTCGATACCCCGGTTTTTTGCCTCCGCCATGGCCCGCCTGTCCGGTGGTTCGCCTATATGATAGGCAGCGGTTCCCGCAGAATCGATGCGGATGCGGTTAGATAATCCCTCGGTTTCCACCATGGCCCTGAATACGCCCTCGGCGGTGGGGGAGCGGCATATGTTACCAAGACAGACAAAAAGTACGCTTACCAATAGAGCCTCCACATCGGATATTTTCCCAAGGTTACAGCCATTTTATTACCAATCATACGGTACGGTATAAAATAATAATAAAATAAGATAATTGATTTGATCTTAAATCTAGCTTAAACCTAGTAAGTGACAAAGATTAAGTCAATATCATGAGCTTAAAAAATGGCTAAATACAGCGCTTACTTCAATAGTTGTTTTATAGAAGCCACTGAATGCACTAGCGCAACAGTAGCACGGATAACCGGGGAATAATAAAGGTGCTTGAATTCGACCAAACCCAAGGCTCCGTCCGGGATAACCCGTGGTGGAGGACCGGTGCCATAGATGACCGTGTCCGCCGGCTGACCTCGCGCCCGTTTCTTGGCGAGCTTGAGGAATTGTTACAATCTGGCAATGACCTTCCGGTGTTGGTGGCCGGGCCATCTGGGGCCGGAAAATCAATTTTGCTTGCACAGCTAATTCAAAAGCTGCTTTCCAAGGGGGTGCCTGCGGGGCAAATAATAAGAACCTCACTTGATCTGCCCAGCCACACCGGGCGCGACCTCGAATCCATTGTTGCCGCCGCCATTGCCGCCGCCGCCAGCAGTGGCCGGGGCGGGTATTTTATATTCCTCGACGGGGTAGAGGTTATAAAAGGATGGGAAGAACAAATCAGCGCCATGGCCGCCGCCAACCCGGAATGGCAAATAATTGCCGCATCATCCATTGCCCCGCTTTTTAAGGCCTCTTCTAAATCGGGTAAAGCGGGTAAATCGGGCGAAAAAAAACACCTTTCAGCCCGTGATGTGGAAAAAGCATCGGGTGGATTTTTTTCAAGCCTGATACTGCCGCCAATTACCTTTGCTGAGTTTATCCAGTTTCAAAATCTAAGAACAAAAGTTTTTGATGCTTACGGAAAATTGAGCGACATGGACGCACTCAATGCGGCGTTCCTTGATTATATTGAATGGGGTGGTTTTGCGGAAACCGTAATGGGCAGTTCCAGATCGCAAATTGACATGGCCGCCCTTGCTGGCGCCGGGGTATATAAAGGCAGCGCAGGGATTTATGGCATTGGTGACGTGGGCGAGCTTTCGCGTATTTATGCGTACCTGGCCCAAGGCACGGCGCATGAGTTTTCAATGGAAGGTCTGGCAAATAGATTTGGCATTGCCAAAAACACCATTCGAAAATATCTAGATCACCTTGAAGCATCTTATCTTATAAGGCGGGTGTGGCGTTTGGATGAAAATGCAAAAGAATTTTCCCGCCAGACCAGGTTCAAGGTTTATCTGATAAACCCATCACACCGGGCAGCGTTGTTTGGCGCTGTCGGGCCCAGTGCCGAAGCAACCGCCAGAACTTCTGAAACCGCAGTGATTAGCCAGTTCGTTCACACCAAAAGTATTTCCCGGCTTTTTTATGCCGGCTGGAAAAGCGGCGCAAGCGAACACCGGGTTGCCTTGGTTGAAATGCCGGCCGGCGGTGGCCGCCCGGTCAAATGTATTGAAATAGACTGGTCAGACCGGGCCCTCGCATTGCCGCAAAAGATTCTGGCCGACATGACAACATTTATGGATGCAACAAATCCAACAACACCATCCAAGGTGCTTACCCGTACAATTCCCGGCAAGCGTTTTGTCGGCGAGCATGAGATCGGTTTTTTACCTATTGCGGTTTGGTGTTGGGCTATCGGCAAAGCCCTTGCCGACCGGGCGGTTTAGCCAAGTACAAAAAAACCGGCACAAAAAAACCGGAAGCCCCAGTTAAAGGTCGCCGGTTTAATTTTGTTAGTTTGGGATAAATTATTATTTATCGTGAACTTTGGCGTTCATCCGCAAACGTAATGCGTTTAATTTTATAAAGCCCTCGGCGTCTTTTTGGTCGTAATCGCCGCCTTCTTCAAAGGTAACCGTTGCCTCGTCATAAAGGCTATTGGGTGATTTACGGCCGGTGACGATTACGTTGCCCTTATAAAGTTTAGCCCGCACCGTACCGGTTACCGGTTCGGATGCCTTATCAATTGCCGCCTGCATCATTTCGCGATCTGGTGAAAACCAGAACCCGTTGTAGACCAGTTCGGCATATTTGGGCATCATTTCGTCTTTGCTGTGGGCCGCACCCCGGTCAAGGGTGATGCTTTCCATGGCCCGACGCATGGCCAATAAAATCGTGCCGCCCGGTGTTTCATAAACACCGCGGGATTTCATACCGACAAAACGGTTTTCAACAATATCAATACAGCCGATACCGTTTCTGCCGCCAAGCTCGTTTAATTTCGCCAGCAGGTTTGCCGGGCTGAGCTTTTCGCCGTTAACCGCAACCGGGTCGCCTTTTGCAAAATCAATGGTGATTTCCTCTGCCTTGTCCGGTGCGCTTTGGGGGGTAACCATCCGGGTCAGCACGTGTTCGAAATCTGGTTCGGCCCATGGGTCTTCCAGCGCCTTGCCTTCGGATGATATGTGCAAAAGGTTCGCATCCTGGGAAAACGGCGCCTCGCCGCGTTTGTCTTTCGGTACCGGAATCTGGTGCTTTTCGGCATATTCGATCAGGCTTGTCCGGCTTGATAAATCCCATTCCCGCCACGGCGCGATTATTTTTATGTCCGGGTTGCAGGCGTAATAGCCAAGCTCAAAGCGAACCTGATCATTGCCCTTGCCGGTGGCCCCGTGCGATACCGCATCGGCGCCAACTTCGGCGGCAATTTCAATTTGCCGTTTGGCGATTAATGGCCGGGCGATAGAGGTTCCTAAAAGATAGCTTCCTTCATAAAGGGCATTGGCCCGAAACATCGGAAAAACATAGTCTTTGACAAATGTTTCGCGCAGGTCTTCGATATATATTTCCTTGATGCCCATCATCTCGGCTTTGGCCCGAGCCGGTTCCAGCTCCTCGCCCTGACCCAGATCGGCGGTAAATGTCACCACCTCGCAGCCGTAGGTTTCCTCAAGCCATTTAAGGATGATGGATGTATCGAGCCCGCCCGAATAGGCAAGGACCACTTTTTTAATGCTTCCCGTCATGGCGGGTTCCTTTTTAAATGTACGGTATTTGAAGTTGCGCCGCAGTATAGGGGATAAAAACGCCCAATCAAGCGTAGCGAAAGAGGCGCTTATTTTTGTTCCTGCGCTGCTATTTCTTCAAAGGCGAGAAGTTCAAAACAGAGCTGGTGGGCGGGGCCGTATTGTTCTTCGATTACCAATTGTCCTATTTCGGTTACCAGCTCAACCGATGCCGGAACTGTTTCTATCATACCGGCGGTGGCCTTCATGAAATAATCGGTCAACGACGAAAACGAATCGGGCACCATGTACATAAGGGTAACCAGATAATAAATCTTCAGCGCCGGGGTGTCGGCATCGCTATGGTCAATGATTAGATCGCGCCTAAGCACCGGGCCGTCGCCGCGAACAGAAAGTGATATTTCCCGGTCTTCTTCGTTGCGAACGGCCATGGCACCGACCAGCGCTTCTTTCCCCGGGCCGAGCTTAAGTTTTATTGTTTCCATGATGGCGATACTAGGTGTTTGTTGTTAATGCATCAACTGTTAAGCCATGCCTCAAGGTCATCGGCCATGGCGTCAAACGGGCGATAGCCCAAGGTCAAAAACGCATACTGGCCATCATCGGCACAAACGATTGAAGGAAACCCCTTTACCCCAAATTCTCGGGTGCGGTTAAAATCAAAATTAACCAAATCCCGCGCTTGCGTACTTGAAAAAAGGCTCAAGAACTTTTCACCGTCTATTCCGGCGTTGGTTACAATTTCGGCTATAACATTTGTATCGGTTATGTCTTTGCCGTCGGCATAAAATGCCTGTTGCAGGTCATGATAAACCGTCAGCCCCAGTTCGGGTTTAAGTTCGCGCGCGCATATAACGCCGCGGCATGACGGTTCGGTGTCATAAATAAAATTGTCGTCTTTCATTCGTGAATAATCAAACGGCTGGCCGGTTTTGTTTTCAACCTCTTGCCAGTGATGCTGGATATAGGTCTGCATTTCACCTTTCCAGGGCTCAGCCGTGCCGGGACGAAGCCCGCCCATAACAACCTGAAAGGTCGCGCGGCCATTAATGGCTGCGGTTATTTTTTTTGATTCCGGCTGAAACCCCCAACACCACGAACACATGGGATCGGCAAATAGCATTATGTGTTTGCCCGGCCCCGGCTCGAAGGATTTTTCTTCTTTTGCTTGGGCGGCAGATTCCGGGATAGCACAGCTATCATCAATGCAGTCCATGTCGCCGGTGTCGCTCATTGCCTTATCCTTCGTTTGGCCCTTTTTCCTGTCGGGCCCTTTTTTCCTTCAGTGCCTTTAATTTGGTGTTTTCCGATGCCGATTTCAACTGCCCACAGGCGGCCATTATATCGCGCCCGCGCGAAGTGCGAATGGGGGCCGAATAGCCCTGCTCATTCAAATAGTCGGAAAAACGGTGCATGGCATTACCGGAAGAACATTCATAGATCGATCCCGGCCACGGGTTAAACGGTATCAGGTTAAATTTGGCGTGCACTTTATATTTTTTCATTAAACGCACCAGTTCCTTGGCATCGGCCAAGCTGTCATTAACGTCTTTCAACATGACATATTCCATGGTTATGCGCCGAGCGTTACGCGCGCCGGGGTAATCGGCGCAGGCCTGCAACAATTGTTCGAGCGGATATTTTTTATTAATGGGAACCAGCACGTCGCGCAATTCGTTAGTTGCTGCGTGCAGGCTGATGGCAAGCCCGACACCCAATTCGTCGGCTGTGCGTTTCATCATCGGCACCACACCCGATGTCGAAAGGGTGATGCGGCGCTTGGAAATTGAAATGCCTTCGCTATCCATGACAATTTGTAAGGCGCGGGCCACATTTTCAAAGTTTAATAATGGCTCGCCCATGCCCATCATCACCAGATTTTTAAGTTTGCGGCCATCGACGCCCGACGGCCATTCGTTCATTTCATCGCGGGCCAGCATTATCTGACCCAAAATATCGGCGGCGCTGAGGTTCCTGACCCAGTCCATGGTTCCGGTATGACAGAACGAACAATTAAGCGAACAGCCCACCTGCGAAGAAACGCAAAGGGCGCCACGGTCTTTTTCCGGGATCATCACCGTTTCTATTTCGCCCCCGCCGGGCAGCTCGAGCAACCATTTGCGGGTGCTATCTTCGGAAACCAGCGCCTGATTTATGGTCGGGCGAGCAACTACAAAATGTTCGGGCAGCCGGGCCCGAAGATCCTTTGACAGGTCTGTCATTTTGGAAAAATCGGTTTCGCCACGGTGGTACATCCAATGGAATAATTGCCGCGCGCGAAAGACCGGCTCGCCCATCATGGCCATGGCCTCGCCCAGCTCGTCACGGCTAAGGCCTATCAGGTTTTGTTTATTATCTGTCATAATGGCGCTGATATACGCCTTTATTTGCCAATTGCAAAGATTAGCAGGCTACTTATTTGATTCCGCAGGCCTTTGCCGCCGCCCGCAAGGCCTTGGTGAAGCCCTTAAGTGAGTAGGTATCGGTGGTTTTGGTGCCCCGGCTCGAGGTTCCTTTTGCCACCATGGTGGTTCCACCCTTCATCGCCGCGACCATGGCCTCGTCGCTTTTTTTGTCATAGGTCCACGCACCCTCACCCTGGGTGAACAGCTTGAAAGATTTTTTGCTATCTATTTTGGCGCTGGCATCAACGCCTTTTTTATATGTGTAGCCGGCCTGAAAACTTACCTCGTTAACGGTGTTTTCCTGTGGTCGGTGGGTAACAATGGCAAAAATATCGCCACGTTTTTTATAGGCCCCTTGGTCCTTGGTTGGCTCAGATGAAATAAAACAAACCGTGCCAGCGGAATCCTTTTCCTTGTATGCGGTCCACTCACCAGATTCTATCAGCAATTCTGCGCTGGCAGGGGTTGCGGCAGCAAGCACTACAAAAAGGAAAAAAATACGTTTCATCACGTTACAATTGATAAACCCGATGGATGGACTTGCCAAGCAACAAGTGAGATGGATTATTTTTTGCCATCAAACTCGCCCCCCAGCGGTGGCGGGCTTTTGAATTTATCTATATTGCGAAATACCGGATCGCCATGCACGTGGGTGGGTAATTCTTCCACCGGGCCACCGGGCCTGACCGGACGGGGTGGAAAGCGCCCCAGACTCGTTACCCGGTCATACATTACAATGGCGGCGGCGACCGAAACATTAACGCAAAACTTGGTTGGTATTTTCACCACAAATTCACAAAGCTCGGACATTTCCGGCGAAATAGAACCGCGCTCCGGCCCCAATATATATGCCGCCCGCGATGGATGACGAAAACTGGGTAGCTCAACCGCCTTGTCCGACAGCTCAACCCCGACAATGCGGCAGTCATCGGGTAGCGACATGGAATTAATATCAGGGAATTTGTAAAACGGAATGTGGCTCCCGGATTTTGAGGTATCGGCCAGCGCGCCTTCACGCGCGGGATATGATGCCGCCACGGTAAAGGCAAAGCTGGCGCCAAACGCATGGGCGGTACGAAATATTGCGCCTGCGTTCATGGGTTTGGAAATACCTTCGACGCCGACGCCGAAATATCCACGAAGTTCCTTAATGGAGTTGCTGTTGCTCATTATGCCCCCAACATGGCTAAAACATTCACCTTTTGCAAGGAAAACCGGGCCCGATCAAGGCGGTTGCCGCCGGTTTAGCCTGATAATTAATTAAAAAGAGCGCTGGCAAATATTTGTTGGGGCGCTTTTTTTATCGGCTTTTGCTTCGCCCCAGCAGTGCCAAAAGATTTTTTGCGTGCTCGGCCCGGGCCAGTACCAGTATGTTGCCGGTCAGCACCAGCACCGCACCAATTATTGCTTCTGGGGTAAATGTATAATTTTCAAAAATTACCGACAGGGTCAGGGCTACTACCGGAAATAATACCGAAGCATATGCTGCCCGTCCGGCGCCGATACGCCCAAGCAGGGTAAGGTAGGCACCAAAGGCAATTACCGAACCAAACAGCGCCAGATACAAAAGCGATCCAACATATTTAATTGACGGATCGAACGTGAAATCAGTTCCGGACAGAAACGCAAAAGCAAATGTGAACGTTGCACCATACAGCATTCCATAGGCGTTGGTTTGCAAAACCGGCAGGCCGCGGCGCTGGTTGCGCGCGCTTGCCATATTGCCAAGGCTGGCAAATGTTGTCGCCAAAAGGCAAAGCATTAACCCACGGGCACCGTCATCAGCCATGTTAAAATTTTCAATTTCCGGCCAGAACACCAACCCCAATCCACCAAGGCCAAGCCCCGCACCCATAAGCACCCGCATTGTTGCCGGAGTTTTGAAAAATATTTTGCCGAACAAAATATTCATTGGCACTATGGTAGAAAATGTTACCGCCACCAATCCGGTGGTAAGGTCGGAGCTCGCCACATAAAAAATGTAATAATTGACGGAAAAAAGAAACAGCCCTTGTATGGCCATCCAAAAATGATCGTGCCTGGAATAGCGCATATCCTTGCCCCGTAAAATTGCCCAGGCAATTAAAAACAATGCCGCAATTAAAAATCGATAGGCAACCGATGCATCGGGGGAAACAGCACCCAATTGCCATTTAATGGCAATCCAGGTCGAACCCCAGATAAGTACGGTGGTCAAATAAAGAGCAAGGGTATTCATGGACAGCGTTACCTTAACCGTTCTAATGGCAGAGGTTATGCCCAGCGTTTGCGCGCAGTCTACGGCTAAGTTGTAGGGCTACAATTTAGCCAATAATTGACAAGCGGTGGATATTATATTAGCAATTACTTAAATAACTAAACAATAAGGGTTTCCGCCCTATTGGGGCCCAAAAGGATACATTAAAATGAACGAGAAACTGGCAAGTTTTATAGACAATCTTCCCACCCTGCCGACCCTGGCTATTGGCATATGGATGGGGTTGGCACCGTTTGCGCCCGAGCCGCATCTGGTGCAAAAGTTCTTGATGGCCATTAACGGCGATGCGTTCAAGCTAATCGATGTGTTTGATGTGTTTATGCATGGCGGCCTCGGCGCTCTTGCCGGTCTAAAGATATGGCGAATACTAGCCACGCGCGGTGACGCGGCGGGCAAGCAAGACGCCTAATCGTTTTTATTATTTCCATCGCTGCGTTGGATTGAAATTTCAACCCGTCTATTGGCGGCGCGATTGCTGGGCGAGGTATTGGCCAGCAGGGGTCTGGAATCGGCATAGCCTTGTACCGTGATTAGCGACGATGAAATACTGCTATTTGCCAACAGGTAATGCGCCACCGATGCGGCCCGGGCCGCCGAAAGATCCCAGTTAGAACGATAGCGTTCGGTGGTAATTGGGATGTCGTCGGTATGCCCGGAAATAATTATGTGAGCCTTGCCTTCTTTTAAGGCATCTTCCAGCACCACAACAATTTTTTTCATAATTGGTAAAAACTGATCCAGCAATTCACCGCTACCGGACATAAACGAAACCTGATCGGGAAAGCGAATAATTGTTATATCGCCCGCGCTGACAACATCAATTAACGAGCTTTCAATTTCACCGGCCATTTCATCTTGCAGGCGCGACAGGGTTTTTTGGCTTTGTTCGACAAAGGCGTCTGCCAGCTGATCTTCGGTTTGTGGTGCATCAGTAACTTCACCCTCGGCCTGTTCTTCGGCGGGTAATATTTTTGCAACCGGCACCGGCAGGGACATTGTTTTGGCGGTGTGGGTTGGGGTGCCGCCCATTTCAATAAGCCCGGTTAACAGGCTTTCTTCCTGAAAGCCAAATGCACCGCGCAAATGTCCGGCCAAATCTTTAAAACGCTGGGTTTCCATTGTAGCAAAGGAAAGAAGCAAGACAAAAAGCGTCAACAGCAATGCCATTAAATCGGCAAAGGTAACCATCCATGACGGTGCGCCGCCGGATTTGCCTTTTGCTTTGGGCGTACTCATGTTTTTTGCTCGGCTGGTGCCGGGCCCTCATCTCCTTCTTCGGCTGGTTTACCTCGTTGTCCTTCGGGAAGATAGGCTTCGAGAATATCCGCCAACACCATCGGGCTTTGTCGTCCGTGTATTTGGGTTACCGCTTCAAGAATAAGCTCCTTGGTAATGCGCTCCTCTTCGGTTTTGGATTCCAGCTTGTCGGCAATGGGCAGCGCGATTAGGTTGGCAATAAGCGCCCCATATAATGTAGTCAGCAATGCAACCGCCATGGCCGGGCCAATGGTTGCCGGATCTTCCAAGCTGGAAAGCATCTGCACCAGACCAACCAGTGTGCCTATCATGCCCATGGCCGGTGCCGATTCGCCGATGCCGCGAAATATTTTTCCGCCTTCTTCGTGGCGCTGTATTGATAATTCCATTTCGCTGGTTAGTGCCTTGCGCACAACCTCTAGCGCGTGGCCGTCAATGCATAACCTTATTCCGCGTTTATAAAATTGGTTGTTTACCTCAATCTGTTCCAGCGCCAGCATGCCTTCTTTGCGTGCCCGTCCGGCCAGATCAATTGATGTATCAATAAGTGCGCGTGGGTTTTCATATGCGCTAATAAACGCAGACCTAATACCCAACTTGAAGGCAGTAAAAACACTGGAGATTGAAAATTTTATAAGAGTAGCGGCAAAGGTGCCTCCGATAACGATCAGAAATCCCGGAAGGTTGAGAAATATCCAAAGCTCCGACCCTGACATAACCGCCAGACCCACAACTAATATACCGATAACCAGTCCCAAAAGGGTGGCTAGATCCATGACATCTCCTCGCCTAACTAAACATCGCGCCCCACAGCAATATTGCCATATAGCTTAGCAGTAAATTAGTTAGCTTTCAAAAAATCTGGCCCACCCGACAAACGCGCCCGCTCTCTTGGCGTGGACTTCAACTAGGGATAGTCTCTTGCCATGATAAAAAGCGACAACAATTTAGTCCCGCCGGGGGCGCCAAAGCTTGAGGTGCTGGAACGAATTGCCGAGAACCAGCTAAAAAACCTGCCTTTGCAGTTCCAGCCCCATATTCAGGACCTGATTGTCAGGGTCGAAGAATTGCCGGATCACGAAACCATGGTCGAGCTGGAATTAGATAACGCACTTGATTTGCTTGGCCTCTATCGTGGCGTGGCGGTGGCTGATAAAAGTGTGCATGACACCCCCGCCGACGTGGACATGGTTTTTTTATATCGTCGGCCCATACTTGATTACTGGCACGAAACCGGCGAAGGCTTGGGCCATCTGGTGCGTCACGTATTAATTCACGAGATTGGCCATCATTTTGGTTTTAGTGACGACGATATGGAAAGAATTGAAAAAACCGAAAATCCATCGGTAGAGCTAATTTAATAATTAAGGTTAATTATGTCGCCTGAAAAACCGCCCATCTGCCCAATTTGTTCCGGCAAATCCATAACGGTCAAAAGTTTGCCGCAAACAGATGCACGCAAATCAATTGCTCATGTGTTCGCTCAAGATATTCCAGCGGAAATTTCAATTGCCGATTATACCATGATGGAATGCACGGCATGCTCGTTGGTGTTTGCCAGCCCGATGCTTGCCGGTGGGGCGGATTATTACGGCTGGATTACCTCGCGCGCCGGTTACAGCGCCGGACAAAGATGGGAATGGGGAAAAATCGCCAATCATCTTGGGGGCCGCAAAGAACATTTGAAAGTGCTAGAGGTCGGCTGCGGCAACGGCAAACTAATGCAATATCTTTCTTCTAATAAAAACCTTTCTCTTAGCGGGGTCGACGTAAGCGCGCCATCCATCAAGCTGGCGCAAGAAAAAGGCCTCGATGTGCGCTTGGTTGATTTCTCAAACCCCGATGGGGCATTAGCCGATGGTGAAATGTTTGACGGAATAATTCTCAGCCATGTTCTTGAACACGTGGGTAATCCGTTAATGGTGACAAGTGCCCTGGCAAAAAGACTTAATCCCGGCGGCTCGCTTTATGTTTCCGTTCCCTATTCACCCATGAGCCGCGAACTTGATGGCTGGGATATCCAGAACCTGCCGCCCCACCACCTGACCCGGTGGAATAAAAATTCACTGGGCAAACTGGCCGATGTATTGGGGCTGGATCTACACCTTGAAACCGCCAAGGCCAAATCGCCGTTTAAGCGGGCGGTGCAAGATACCTGTGGCCGGGCGCTGGGCGACAAACACCCATCGCTGCTGAGGCGTTTAATGGCGGTGGCCGCCAACCCTAAAATGTTTGTTGATTTTTATAACCGCCATCGCGCCCGCGAACGCATAAACCGACACCCCGCTGGTGATACCGCATTGGCGGTTTTTACCCAAATCTGATCATAACCCCCAGCATAACCCCCAGCATAACCTAATGTGGGTCTTGCCGGGCATCGTTGTTTAAGGGTAGTTTGTCGTTAAAATTAACTCCAACAACTGTACTGGAGCTACCGTAAATGGACGTAATTCTTGTTCCCCTTCTTCAACTTATTCTCGCCGTCATCAATATCTATGTCTGGGTGCTGGTGGCAAGCGTGGTGCTTAGCTGGCTAATCGCATTTGGCGTGGTTAATACATCCAACCGTTTTATTTATTCGATTGGCGATATTATTTACCGCATAACCGAACCGGCCCTGCGCCCCATACGAAACATACTACCCAATATGGGAAATGTTGACCTATCGCCAGTGGTATTAATATTGCTGCTGTGGTTTGTGGAAAGCATGCTTATACGGATTATAGTTAAATTATAAAGGTAGCGGTTTTGTCTGATGGCCAATGATGCTGACAAAATAATAGCCAAAATAATAGATGGCAAAAAATTCGCCGAAGACCTGCGTGCCCACGTTGCAGATGACGTCGCAATTTTAAAAAAAAATAACGACCTTACCCCCGGCCTTGCGGTGGTGCTGGTCGGTGAAGATGCCGCATCCCAAGTTTATGTAAGAAACAAAGGCGAACAAACCAAGGCAGCGGGCATGAACTCGTTCACATTTCGTTTGCCCGCAGACACTTCAGAAGATGAATTATTAGCCCGTGTTGATGAGCTTAATAACGACGCCGCCGTCCACGGTATTTTGGTGCAGTTGCCGTTACCCGCCCATATGAATGCGAACAAGGTCATAAACGCAATTAACCCGGCCAAGGACGTTGACGGTTTTCATGTAATTAATTCCGGGCTGCTGGCCACCGGACAAGATGGAATGGTGCCATGCACCCCGCTG
>DAOWFT010000032.1 GCA_030637845.1 Thalassospiraceae bacterium | reverse complement strand
GGTTTTTATACCTGCTTTATCTAAGGCCAAGGCAAGGCGTTTTATTTGGGTTGATTTACCAGCCCCTTCGCCGCCTTCTAGTGTAATGAAATGCCCCCTGCTCAATGCACGGTGTCCCTTATTGGCACCTATTCAGAGGTGCCCCATAAAATGTAATTAACTGCGGCCATTAGCCTGCCTGTCAGGCCAAGCTTTTTAACACCTTCGCCCGCAACCAGCGGTACCTCGATGGGGCCTACGCCGGGTGCGCTAATGCTCAAGGTTGCAACCCTGTCCCCCTTGGCAACCGGGGCTGGAATTGGAGTTTCATAAATTGTTTTAACAACCATTTTGCGACGTGAGCTTTTGGGCAAAGTTAGTGTCAGATCGTTTTCAATAACCAATGGAATGTTAGCTGCTTTGCCAAGCCATACTTCGGCATCGGTTACAACGTCACCCGCTTTGAAAAGCGCGTAGTTATCAAATTCACGAAAACCCCACTCAAGCAAACGCTCTGATTCTGATGAGCGTATCTTTTTAGACGCAAGACCGCTAACAACCAATATCAAACGCCTGTCGCCCCGCACCACAGATGCCGTTAGCCCATAACCGGATTCTTGCGTGTGTCCTGTTTTTAATCCATCGGCACCCATTTCTTTGTACAACAACGGGTTGCGGTTAGATTGGCTAATGCCGTTATAGATAAATTTGGTTTCACTATAATAATGATAGAACTCGGGAAAATCATTTATCGTAATTTTGGCCAGCTTTGCAATATCGCGTGGCGACATTTTATGCTCGGGGTGTGGCCACCCGGTTGAATTTTTAAATGTGCTTTCAATCATGTCTAATTCACGGGCGCGGATTGTCATTTCTTCGGCAAATGCTTCTTCGCTGCCGGAAATACCTTCGGCAACAACTATGCAAGCATCATTTCCGCTTTGAACAACAATTCCACGAATAAGATCTTCTACCCGCACCCGCATACCGGGTTCAAGGAACATGGTTGACCCACCGGTTTTGGCCCCGCCACGGCGCCAGGCGTTTTCAGAAACATAAAATTTATCATCAAGCGAAAGCCGTCCGTCTTTGAGGCGTTCAAAAACCATATGAAGGGTCATGAGCTTGCTCATTGATGCCGGCGACATGGCAACAACACCGCCCTTATCTAAAAGCACGGCACCGGTTGCCATATCTACAAGATATGCCTGAGTTGCTGGTGTTTCTGTTGCGGTGGCGGCTACGGCGTTCGTAGCCAATATTGGCAGCATCAAACCCAGCACAAAGGTCATCATCAAAATTTGGCGGAATAAAAACTGAGAAACTGAAACCATTAGATAAAAGAGCCCTTCCTACAACAATTCCTATACCCACTGATACCCACAAAAGTCGGCAAAACAAAGGCATAACTAACCAGAACAATACGCATACTAAATCCTAGGGCCAACCCCAAACAAACCTGTTTTGTGTGGTTAAGTCGTTAAATAAGGCATCAAATAAGAGAAAAATCAGTTGGTGACGGATTTTTCGACCACCGTTCTTGCATTGGGGTATCCAATATCACTAACCCTTTGGAGGAGAATATCGGCTTCATCAACCCCTGAAATTGGTCCAAGGCGCACTCTAAATAGTTCGCGCCCACCGGCCTGAACTGGGGATATTCCAACGTTGCCCAGTTTTTCCAGATTGGCCAGCACCCTTTCGGCATTGGTTAAATCGGAAAATGCGCCAGCCTGTATATATATACCAGTCGGCGATACGGGAACCTTGGCCAATTCGCCAACCCTTGATGCAGGGTTTTCTGCAGGTAGCGAGACAGGCTCAATTGATGCGGTTTTAATTTCCGGCAGTGACTTGCTGGCAACCGGTTCTTTCGATAGATTTTCAGAATTAATAGCAGGCATATCATCTGCCCTGACCACCTCTCCTGCCTTAAGCCGTTCGGCCAAGGCCCGACTTTCTTTGGCAAGTATGGCAACCCTGACCCGGGCAGTTCCTTTTCCTTCAAATCCAAGCATCTGGGCGGCACGGCGTGACATGTCAATGATGCGCCCACGAGCATAGGGGCCGCGATCATTTATTCGCACCACCAGCGAGCGTCCATTTTCAAGGTTGGTTACACGCACTATTGAAGGAAGGGGTAATGTCTTGTGCGCTGCCGAAGCCTGCCACTGGTCGAAGGTTTCGCCATTGGCGGTTGGTTTCCCATCAAAGTTCGGGCCATACCATGATGCAATTCCACTTTCATCATACCCCCAGTCTTCGGCCGGGCGATACCAAACACCGTTAATCTGATATGGGTTACCTATTTTATAATGTGATGCTTGCTGGCCTTTTTTCATTCTTTTTGCCGTGTGCATCAAAAACTGTGTTTCGGCACAGGCGCCAAGCATTAAGCCGACCAGTGAAACGGCAATTATTTTAAGAATAGGCATTATCAACGCACCATATTGGTTGAGGGGAAACCGCTTAAAATCTTAAAGTCGATATTCCCCAATAATCACACGTCAAGCTTTCGGAAATATTAAGAGAACCGCCCTACTTATCCTTTTTATTGCCCCTTTATATGCAATAATATTTCAAGCGATGGATGACCATCGGGAACCATTCCCTTGTCTTTTTGATAGGAGCGAACGGCATCTTTGGTTTTTGATCCAATAATTCCATCAGCCGGCCCCGGGTCATACCCGGCATCTATTAATAACTGCTGTAATTGTTCTGACTGAACGAACGACAAGCTTTTGGCGTCTCTCGGCCCAAGGGTGCTAAGCGGGCCTTTGCCAACTATCCTGTCAGCCAGATGGCCAATGGCTAAGGCATAAAATTGTGACTGGTTCCAGCGCATGGTGGCGCGAAAATTTCCATAAACAAGGAACTTCGGTCCGGCGTGTCCGGCTGGGGCCAAAAGCGAGGCTACAACATCGGCCCTGGGAAGGTTTCTTCCATCAATACGGCGAACCCCCAACGCTTGCCATCCGGCCAGCGGTTTTTTGATTTTTAACGATGCATTTGTAAAGTCAAAATCACTACCGACCCTGACCTCGCGACCCCATATTTCGTCCCCTTTCCAACCGGAATTGGACAGAAAGTTTGCGGCAGAGGCAAAGGCATCTTTTTTATTGGTCCAGATATCGCGTTTTCCATCACCATCAAAATCAACTGCGTAGGCATTAAAGGTTGTGGGGATAAATTGAAAATGACCCATGGCACCAGCCCATGAGCCCTTCATTCGGGCTAGGTCAATATGCCCAACATCAAGAATGCGTAATGCATTGATTAGCTGATTACGAAAGAACTTGCCTCGCCTGCCATCGTGGGCCAGCGTTGCCAATGCGCCAACAACCGGAAAATACCCGGATGCCAGCCTGCCAAAATCTGTTTCCAAGCCCCAAAATGAAACTAGGTACTGGGATTGGACGCCGTATTTTTTTGACACTTCATTTAATAGTTTGCGATTTT
>DAOWFT010000094.1 GCA_030637845.1 Thalassospiraceae bacterium | reverse complement strand
CAACGATAGCCCGCCACCCTCACCGTTTGAATGGGGGAATACCGATCGCGTGCGCACACTGCTGGGAGATCACTTTGACCTTACTTTTGAAAAGGGCGTGTCGTATTACCGCGAACCCGACAGCACCCGCGCGTGGGAGGTGTTTTCCAAAAGTTATGGTCCGCTACGCTCCCTGCATGGCAAGCTAGACTCCCCTGCACAGGAATCGCTGAAAAATGACTTCATCGCCTTCCATGATGGCTATAAGGCAGAACTCGGCATCTGCGTACCCCGAGATTATTGGGTGGTTTACGGAACACGACACTAGCGGCTGCCCTCACCATAAAACGATCCAGGACAAAGGGCTCCATCTAACCGGTGGAGCCCTTTGTTCGTGTCAACGTCAATGTCTGCAATTGGCTAGAAGCTGACGCCAGCGCACGGATCGAAAAATGTCTACTTTCGGGTGATAAGCGGACGTTTTCTTTCATCTCAAACGAACGCTAATCTTGACACATATTCAACAAAAAGGTGTTTGCGCTGTCGATCAGAGCTTGTTCATGGCCGGGCTAAAGAGGTGTCTTCATAATGAGAGTAATATTACTCTCGTTATTGAAAATTAAGATGTGGCCTGGATATAAAATTTTATCTATCAAAAACAAACAACTACAGAGCCATCTACCTCTGAAATGTAGGGCAAATGGCTCCGTATGTCCTAAAGAACGGAATGCGTCATCTATTTTAGCGGCTCCTTTTTTATTATAAAAACCCTTCGCCGTCGGCATCGGGGTCGGGCATATCAAGGCCATTGTCCTCATTAAAGAGATCATCCATGTATGAAAACTCTTTGCGGAAGCCACGACGGGTAAGAAGTTTTTTCTGAGCGTGTTCGGGAAAATCGGTAAACATTATGTGGCCGCGCTCAA
The DNA here is from genome assembly GCA_030637845.1 of Thalassospiraceae bacterium. Taxonomy (GTDB): domain Bacteria; phylum Pseudomonadota; class Alphaproteobacteria; order Rhodospirillales; family Magnetovibrionaceae; genus DAOVVL01. Next base: position 7,243 of record DAOWFT010000094.1, on the reverse strand, counting down.
TCAAAATATCAATAAGATCTTCCAGAACACGAACGATACCAAGATCAGATTCAATAAGTTCTGCCTGGGCGCGAGATTCCGGGCTGTCCTTTTGCAGGAAATCGGTTAGCTGCCCATCGTTGGCGGCGACCATTTCCGCGCCTTCAACATGCTCGCTAAGAACTGCGATTATGCGATTTTCGTCATTGCGCAATACATATGGCATCTGGCTATTATCCCCTCCATTTACTTGCCAAACAGTCTAGCCGGACAGGGTGGGCAAGGGAAACGCTTAAACGCTTTCGATAATTTCAAAATCGTGGGTAATTGTGGCGGTTTTCTCTAGCATTGCAACGGCAGAGCAATATTTATCGGCAGAAAGTGAAATTGCGCGGCGGGCCTTTTCCGGGTCTATGTCATTACCGGTTATTTTGAAATGCATATGTATTTTTGTGAATACCTTTGGTGTGGTTTCCGTGCGCTCGGCGCTCATTTCAACCACACAGTCCGATACCTGTTGGCGTGATTTTTTTAATATGCTGACCACGTCAAACGATGTGCATCCGCCCATACCCAAAAGAACCATTTCCATAGGACGAAAACCCTTGTTCTCGCCCCCGCTTGCCGGTGCGCCATCCATAATTACGCTATGACCGCTATCGGCAGACCCTTCAAAGGCAACGCCGCCTATCCACTTTACCTTGGCCCTCATTCTTTCCCCCCGCTTTTATTGCTAGCTTCTAAGGAAGATCAAGCAGCACAACTTCTGCACCTTCGGGGGCATCAATTGTAATGCGTTCTTCGTCTTCAATTTGTACTCCGGCGCGTTCGGGAACGATGGAACCGTTAACCGCAATTTCACCCCGGGCCGGAACAAGATACATCATTCTGCCGGGTTCGGTAACGTATTCAATGCTGGCGCCCTCTTCCAGTTTGGCGCCGTAAAATGCTGCATCTTGATTAATAAATAAAGCACCCTTGCCTTCGTCTTTTTTTCGTCCCGATACAAGCAAACGGAAACTGTCGCCGGTTGCTTGTGGTACCTCTGCCGCATCCCATCTGGGCGTGTGCCCGTTCCGGTCAGGTTCAATCCATATTTGAAATAGGGTGAGCGTTTCGCTGCCTTTGTTATATTCAGAATGGCGAATACCGGTTCCGGCGCTCATTACCTGCACCTCACCGGCATTGGTGGTGCCGCTGTTACCCAAGCTGTCTTCGTGTGATATGGCGCCGGTCCGAACGTAGGTAATTATTTCCATGTCCTTGTGTGGGTGGGTGGGAAATCCACTATCGCCTTTTATTGTATCGTCGTTCCATACGCGCAAATGGCCAAACCCCATGCGGGCGGGATCATAATAATCGGCAAAGCTGAAATGATGATGGGCATCAAGCCAGCCATGGTCTGCGTGCCCCAGTTTTTCAAACGGCGTGATTTTTATCATGGTTGCTCCATAGCTTCTGAGTTTTATTTATAAAACAGCTAAAATTGGCCATTTATAATCAGGCCCAGTAATAATTAATGCTAAATATGGGCGCACGGGCATCAGACGGCAATGGGTTTTCGCAATATGTTATGGCTGTATGTTAAGGTAAGTAATGGATATAAATCTGGTTCGTGAATGCCTAAATACAACAGGACCTGGCAGCGGTGAGGCTCTGCCTGATAATAAAGAGCGCGGTGATTACGACCTTAACCCTGAATTTGCACCCGAACGAGATGTTAAATTAATTTCTCAAAAAGAACTGCGTCCGGCTGCGGTAATGGTTGGCCTAATCGACAGGCCGGATGGGTTGAGCGTTTTGCTAACCCGAAGAACAGAAAACCTTGAGCATCACCCCGGGCAAATAAGTTTTCCCGGAGGCCACATAGACAAGGATGACGCCGATGCCGATGACGCCGCGTTGCGTGAAACATTTGAAGAAACCGGGATTGGTAGTGAACATATAAGTATAATCGGCAGACTGGATACCTATATAACCCGCACCGGATTTTCAATAACGCCTGTAGTTGGCCTTATCTCCACCCAATTCAAGCTGGTTGCAGACCCCACCGAGGTGGCCGAGATTTTCGAGGTTCCGCTCGCGCATTTTATGAACCCCGCCAATCACCAGCTTCATGAGCGCACTTTCGAGGGGGTCAGCAGAAGGTTTTACGCCATGCCATATGATAATTATTATATATGGGGTGCAACCGCAGGAATGTTGTTTAATCTATACGAAGTATTGATAAAAAAGAGGTCATAAATGATACGCATATTATTCACCTATGTTTTGCCGCTAGTATTGCCCACCATATTGTATTTTACCTGGATGGGCTGGATTAGGCGCAAAATATCTGCCCTACAAAAAGCAGGTCAGGATATTGATCACATTAAAATTAAAACCCCGTGGATAAGGTTGGTTCTGGCGGGCGTTGCGCTGATGACCGTCAGCCTTGTTATTATTGCAGTCGTCGGTGGCTCGCCGGCTGATTCTGATTACCAGCCGCCACGCTATGAAGACGGCAAAATAATACCCGGCGAAATGACGCCCAAGCAAAACTGATACTTTAAAAAACCCTGATGGAAGCAGCCTAGTGGATCCCACCGGAAAAATATCGCCCCAGCCGTGGATGACGACACCTGAAACCACTGCCTTGATGAAGACATTAAAGGCAGGCGGGATTGAGGCGCGCTTTATTGGCGGCTGCGTTCGCGATTCAATTTTGAAACGCCCGGTCAGGGATATCGATATTGCCACCCCGACTGAGCCTGAAAAGGTAATATCGGTTCTGGAACAGGCGGGCGTTAGGGTCATCCCAACCGGCATTGAACATGGAACCGTCACCGCGATTATAAACAAGCACCATTTTGAAATAACCACACTTCGCATCGATGTCGAAACAGATGGCAGGCGGGCCAAGGTTCAGTTCACCGATGACTGGACAGCAGATGCCGCCCGCCGTGATTTCACCATCAACACCATGTCGGCCAACGAAGAAGGTGATATTTTTGACCCCTATGGCGGGCTCGATGATCTGGGTCGGGGAATAGTGCGCTTTGTTGGGGTCGCCCAAGACCGCATCAACGAAGACGTTTTGCGTATGCTTCGCTTTTTCCGTTTTTATGCTGAATACGGCAAGCCACCCATGAACAACGAAGCGTTGCTTGCCTGTCGCAAATTAAACTACCGTCTGGTGGAGCTTTCCGGTGAGCGGGTACGCGGTGAGCTTTTTAGAATTTTAATGGCGCCCCACCCCGCCGATACCGTGGCCTTGATGAGTGCGGAAAATGTTTTAGACCAAATATTGCCCGAGGCAGGTGACGTGAACAGGTTGCGCACCCTGGCATGGCTGACTGGGCGCGGCATAACATTGAGCAACGTTGAAACCGACCCCGTACGCCGTCTTGGCGCATTGATAAAACCGGGAACGTCTGAAAATGATATAAACAATGTGTGCGAGCGGTTGAGGTTTTCCAACCGTGAACGCAAGCATCTGCTAATGATGGTGTGCCCGCCTAAAACCGTCTCATCCCTGTCCATTAATAGCTCGTCTTCGGAAAAAGATATTCGCCGGGCCTGTTATGCGCTGGGCAAGGATATGGTTATTGATAGGGCCCTAATTGAGTGGGCCGGGGAGATTGCCGCAAACCCCCGGCAAAATACGGGACAATCCGAAAAATGGGAGAGCGCGTTAGCCGCCGCCATGGCGTGGCAACAGGTTCGCTTCCCCCTCAAAGGCCGCCACGCAATTGAATTGGGCATAAAACCGGGCCCCAAATTGGGCCAGATGTTGAAGCTGGTTGAGCAATGGTGGGTGGATGAAGATTTTCGTGCAGATGAGAAAGCCTGTCTTGAACAACTGCGCCAGAAATTACAGTAAAACGCTAGTAGCTTAGCAACCGCCTGATAATAAATAACTTTATATAACTTTAGCCCATATTCAGGGCCCATAATATGCCGCCCTTTCGGGTGGCCCGCTCCCCCACCACGTAGTAGTAGTAAAGACAAAAAAATTTTATATAGTTACAATTACTGAAAAAATTAAATAATAAATAAAACCCAAGCGCATATTACCTAAATATTACTTATATATTATATATTAATTAACTAATATTACTTGCGCGGCATATGGGTTATCAGGCAGGGGAGAATACCGACCAAATGGTTAATAACAGCCCAAAAAGAAGGCCGTTGCCATGGATCCGCTTGAGTATGGCCGCCGTATTGGTGGGTGCCATAGTCGTGATTGCGGCGCAGGTATTTGAAAAACAGCTTCACCACGAAGGCGAAGACGTGGTTGCCGGACCGATTGTGCCCGGAACCCAGTTCCCCGATGAAACTTTCAGCGGTAAGGATGTTCCCCAGCCAATTAATTTCTCCCACAAAATCCATGCCGGCGATAACGAAATCAACTGCATGTTCTGTCATACCTATGCCCGGCGTTCCAAGGTTTCCGGCATACCGCCCCTTTCAAAATGCATGGGTTGCCACACAACAATTGCCACCGAAAAACCTGAAATAGAAAAACTGACCGCCATGTGGGAAAAGGGCGAAAACCCCAAATGGAACAAGGTCCATGACCTTCCCGACTTTGTTCACTTCACCCACCAGCGCCATCTGAAACGGTTTTTGTTTGATAACGAAGAACTGGACGTTTCCGATGCCAAGCGGGTCTGTTCCATGTGTCATGGCGATATCGCCGAAATGACCGTGGCTAAAAAATCACGCCCACTAACCATGGGCTTTTGCATACGCTGTCACGAGGCCAACGAAGGCCCGTCTGATTGCACCAAGTGTCACAAGTAGAATCTGGCCAAAAAGGATTTAAAGAGAAACAAACATGACCCAGAACACACTTGACCGTAGAAATTTTCTAAAAGCTCTTGGCCTTGGCGGCGCTGGGGTTGCGCTGGCCGGTTGTGATCTTCCTTCATACGTCACACTGGAAGAGGGAGAGGAAAATGTAGTTTCCTATCTTGCACCCGATGAATACGTAATTCCCGGTGTTGGGGTTTGGTATGCGTCGACCTGCCTTGGGTGTTCTGCTGGATGCGGTATCCATGGGCGAGTACGCGAAGGGCGGGTTCTTAAACTTGAAGGCAACCCCGACAACACAATCAACAAAGGCCGGCTTTGCCAAATGGGTCAGGCCGCACTGCAGAGCCATTTCAACCCTGACCGTATTGCCAGCCCACTTATTCGTAAAAACGGTGCCCTGGTAAAAGCAAGCTGGACCGATGCGCTTTCACTTATCAATAGCAAAAGCAAATCAGCTAAAGCGGCATGGATTACCGGAACCATTAGCGGGCACCAAAGGGTTATGGTTGAAACGCATCTTAATGCGCTTGGTGGCTCCAGGCATTACGCCATAGAACAAATTAACGCTCACGTCTGGCAAACAGCGTGCCGTAATGTCATTGGCGATCCCAATCCTGAGCTAAAGCTTGATAAGGCGGGGGCGATTTTCTCGCTTGGTGCAGATTTTATGGGAACCTTTATTTCGCCGGTTCATTTTGCCGCTGGCTACGGCGAGTTTCGCACGCCACCACGGGGGGTGCTGATACAGGCAGAACCTGCAATGTCGCTTACGGGTGCTAACGCCGATCACTGGGTAGGATTAAAACCGGGAAGCGAAGCGGCGCTTGCGCTTGGTGTCGCAAATGTACTGGTTGCCAACCACGGTGTATCGACTACCGGTATTTCCGGAAAAATGAAATCACTTATCGGCAAATATGATGCCACAATGGTTGAGCGCATTTCAGGCGTGACCCCAAACAAAATAGAAAAAATTGCCACAACCCTGATAAGCAACAGCCCCAGCATTGTTTTGGCGGGCGGGACTGCAACCGCTGGGGTTGATGGATATTCAACTGCCGGAATAGCACTTGTCCTAAACAAGATTTTAGGCAACATCGGCAAAACAATTGTTGCCGGACGCGAACTTGCCTACCCCCAACTGGGCGCGCGCGAAGGAAACAGTGCCCAATTGAAAGACTTTGCAACAGACGCGGCAGCTGGAAAAATCGACGTCCTGTTTGTATCCGGGGCAAACCCTCTTTTCCTTGCGCCAAAATCGCTGGGGCTGGCCGATGGCTGGGATAAAATCGGTTTCAAGGTTGCCCTTTCAACCATGATTGACGAAACCGCCGCCGCCGCCGACGTGGTATTGCCGCTGGCGTCAACCCTTGAAGACTGGGGCAGTCATATTCCATCCTACGGCACGGGAACAAAATCGCTGGCTTTACAACAGCCACTGATGGAGCCGGTATTTAAAAATACTCGCGGCCTGGGCGATGTGGTTATGGGCCTTGCCAAGGATGCCGGGGCGGCCGGATTGGAAGATTTTGATGACTATTACGGCTATCTCAGAAGCGCCATCAGCGCGTTAAAGAAAAGCAACAGCGAAAAAGACTGGAATGGTTTTCTTATGGCCGGGCAAACCCCGGTTCCGTCCCTTGGGCGCACGCTTTCATATAATGATGGTTCTATTCCGGCCCCAAGCGATAATTCCAACGACGATGGCCGCCTGACGTTAATTGCCAGCGCCAGAATGGGAATGTGGGATGGGCGCAATGCAAACCTTTCGTGGTTACAGGAAGCACCGGATCAGATATCCAAGGTAGTGTGGGACTCGTGGGCCGAAATGCACCCCAAAACCGCTAAGCGACTTGGGGTAAAGGATGGTGATTACGTAACCATTAAATCGGGCAACGGAGAAATAACTACCAGAGCATTTATCTACAAAGGCATTCACCCCGGGGCCATCGCAGTTCCCATTGGCCGGGGGCACAGTGAATTAGGCCGCTACGCCAAAGACAACGGGGTCAACCCGCTTTCCATCCTTGATGGAACTGTTGAAAGCAAAACCGGCGAAATATCCACGAAAGCATAAGAGCCGCTTCCATCAAAGTCCAGCGTTGGTATGATTCCCCGACCGAAACAAAAGACGCCAATCAATGTGACCACGATTCAACACTTCAATCCTCAGCCAATAAAGGCGGATATTCCAACAGGACTGGAAAACCCATTTAATGGCTCTGTGCATCCTTTGGCGATTCAGGCTGCTGAAATTTTACAGAGACAGCTAAGCGAATCCCCATCGTTATCAAATGATTTACCTGCTGACGGCAATGGAAAAATGTTTGGTGTTCTGGTGGTGATTGACTCTTTGGGGGAGCTGGGCTTTCTGTCCGCATTTTCAGGAATGCTCAATCAACAGTGGCTTGTTCCTGGATTTGTGCCACCGGTTTTTAATATCGAACAACAGGCGACTTTTTTACGT
>DAOWFT010000023.1 GCA_030637845.1 Thalassospiraceae bacterium | reverse complement strand
GGTAGAGGGGCTTGGTGCCTGCACCTTGATAGCCACCGACAAAACCGGAACCATTACCTGCAACCAGCTAACGATTAAACAAATTCAATTGCCTAAATTGGGATTGTTCAAGGTCGGCGGAGAAGGCTTTGACCCAACCGGCGAAGTAACCAACATGGCGGGCCAGCCATTATCCAAGAGCGAGCGCGAGGCACTGGTGCGGCTAACCCGGGCGGGTTGCCTAAGCAACGAAGCAAGCTATCAGACGGGTACGGATGGTAACCATCACTTTGGCGATACGGTTGATCTTGCCTTTTTGGTGCTGGGGGTAAAGCTGGGATTGCGTCGCGATACCCTGCTCGCCATGACGCCGGAAATTGGTTTGCTTCCGTTTGAATCTTCCCGTCAATTTTCGGCCAGTTTTAACCGCGACGGCGAACGGATTATTGCCAGCGTCAAGGGTGCGGCGGAACGGGTACTGCCGCTGTGCAGGGACTTAGATGTCGAGGCAATACTTGACGAAACTTCAGCCCTGGCGGCAGCCGGATACCGGGTACTGGCGGTGGCGGCAGGGGAAATAGCACCAGCCAATCCAAACGAGCCGCGACAGGAAGATTTGCAAAACCTTGATTACCTTGGCCTAGTGGCCATTATCGACCCCCTGCGTCCCGAAGTGCGGGGCGCCATGGCGATCTGCGCCCGGGCCGGGATCGAGGTGCGGATGATTACCGGCGATCATCCGGAAACCGCACTTGCCATCGCCCGCGAACTGGGCCTTGCCAGCGCTAGATCCGACGTGGTGGTTGGCGCAGAATTAACCGAATGCGAAGGCGCACCAGACGACATGAACGCGCTTGTCGGTGATGCTCGCATATTTGCCCGGGTCGATCCTTTGCAAAAATTATCTATCGTAAAAACACTGGAGCAGAGCGGACACTTTGTTGCGGTTACCGGCGATGGGGTTAACGATGCCCCGGCGCTACGTGCCGCCAACATAGGTGTGGCCATGGGGCGCGAAGGCACAGACGTTGCCCGCGAAGCCGCCGACCTGATTTTAGCCGACGATAATTTCGCCAGCATTGTCGCCGGCATCGAAGAAGGGCGCATCGCCTATGACAATGTACGCAAGGTTGTATACCTGTTGGTTAGCACCGGAACCGCCGAGATAGTTTTGTTTATGCTGGCGTTCATATCCAACCTGCCGCTACCGCTTTTTGCGGTGCAATTATTGTGGCTTAATCTGGTTACCAACGGCATTCAAGACGTGGCATTGGCATTTGAAAAGGGTGAGCCGGGAATACTTGATCGCCCACCGCGCCCACCGCAGCAATCCATCTTTGACGCCGTAATGACCCGACAAACAATTATTTCCGGTGGGTTTATCGGGGTTGTCGCCTATCTGTTCTATCAACACCAATTGGGAATTGGCATGGGCGAGGCCCAGGCGCGCAATGAATTATTGTTGTTGATGGTGTTGTTTGAAAATATTCACGTGTTTAACTGTCGTTCCGAACGGCATTCGGCTTTCAAGGTTCCCATTGCGAACAACTTGTTATTGGCCGGTGCGGTGGTGGCGGCACAATTAATACACATAGCCACCATGTACCTGCCGGTTATGCAGCAGGTACTAGGCGTGCAACCAGTATCGTTTGAGGACTGGTTAAGGATAGCGGGGATTGCGCTGGGGGTGCTTTTGGTGATGGAGACTTACAAGTTCATATGGAACCGCAGCCATCATTTTATCAGCCTTATTACCCGTCTTGCCCGTCTTATCCGTCGTTAGCGGCCTTTTGCTCGGCTTCGGCAACCTTGGCCCGAACGTCATCCATATCCAGACCTTTGATCTGGTTGATAAGTTCCTCAAAAGCAGATTCCGGCAATGCGCCCGGCTGCATAAACACCATAACTTTTTCACGGAACGCAGCGATGGTGGGGATTGAGCGAATGCCGAACTGACTGGCAAGCATTTGTTGGACTTCGGTATCAACCTTGGCAAAGGCCACATCGGCGTGCTTTTCCGAAGCGGCGGTAAAAACCGGAGCGAAGGATTTACACGGTCCACACCATTCGGCCCAGAAATCGATTAAAACGATGTCATTGTTTTCGATGGTGCTGTCCAGATTTTCGGGTGTCATTTCAATGGTAGCCATAAATATTTCCTTTAATATTCAAGTAATTAGCGTGAAACAAGGCTCCTTGGCCCGCTAAAAAGTATATTTAGTTTTTTCTAATATAAGGAAGGAAAGTCTCGATTGCCACCCCTCGGCCAAATATTTTTATTGGGCATTTTTGTTATTTGAGAAAATTGGGCAGCCACAGGGTCAGCGCCGGAAATAAAACCAGCAGCGCAACGCGAATTATGTCCGAAACCACAAACGGCAATACGCCGATAAATGTTTCTTTCAGTTTGACCGCCTTGGCCATGGAATTAATAACAAACACGTTCAGGCCCACCGGCGGGGTAATAAGGCCGACCTCAACCACAATCAACACAAGTATCCCAAACCACATTTTAAGGTCATTTTCGCCCATGCCAAAATCAAGCCCGGCTATGATCGGCCAGAATATGGGAACGGTCAGCAGTATCATCGCCAGGCTATCCATTACGCAGCCCAATAATAAATACGTAACCAACATTATTAAAAGCACCGACATTGGGTCCAGCCCGCTGGAACCGATAACCCCGGCCAATTCCATCGGCATACGCGAAAGACCCAAAAAGGCATTAAAAAAATCGGCTCCTAACAATATAAGAAAAATCATGGCGGTTGATGAAGCGGTGCCCATGATGCATTCCATAAAACCGTTCCACCTCAGACCGCCACGCCATATGGCAATTATACCGGTTCCCATGGCGCCGAAGGCCGCACCTTCGGTTGGGGTAAAGACGCCCATATAAATACCGCCAATGACGATCAGAAAAATAAGTATGACCGGCCAGATTTCAAACAGTGCCTGCCGACGTTCGGCCTTGGCCACCTTGGGGCCGACCGGGCCTGCTTCGGGTTTTATGCGCACGTAAATAGCAATGGTTGCAAGGTATCCCAGTGCTGCCATAACACCGGGAATGAAGGCTGCCTGAAACATGGTCACTATGTTTGCTTCAACCGCAATTGAAAAAATTACCAGCACTACCGATGGCGGAATCAAAATACCCAATGTTCCCCCGGCAGCAAGGGCGCCGGTGGCCAAGGCACCGGAATAATTAAAACGTTTCAATTGCGGCAATGCAACCTGAGCCATAGTCGCCGCGGTGGCCAACGATGATCCGCAAATTGCACCAAAACCGGCACAACCGCCAACCGCAGCCATGGCAACACCGCCTTTGCGGTGGCCGAGATAGGCGTTTGCCGATTTAAACAATGCCGAAGAAAGCCCGGCCTTGGTTGCAAACTGGCCCATTAGCAAAAACATCGGCACAACCGAAAGGTCATAATTGGCAAACCGCCAATAAGCCGATGTCATTGAATAATTCAGCAACGCCGTCCAGCCGGATATGGAAACATAACCGCCAATGCCGACCACAATCATCGCGACTGCAACCGGAATGCGTAACGCCAAAAGGCCGACCAGCAAGGTGATGCCGAAAATAGCTATTTCAAAGCTTGTCACGGAAAATCCTCGCCATGTCGTGGGTCGCCGTATAAAGACTGGTCAGAAACAAAAGCCCAAGGGAAAAAACAATAAATGGGTACGCCCACCATAATGGCAGAGCTAAAATGTATGTTGTCTCGTTATAATTCAGCGCATTAAAACCGCCCAGCGTCATCCGCCATGCCAACAGTCCCGAAATAATGCCAAGCAATAACGACCCCACCACGTCCAGCGATGTTTGTAATTTTTTAGGTGCCCAGTTCAGAAAAACATCAACAATCACGTTGCCCCGGGTAATTTGACAATAGGGCAAAAACAAAAAAACCGTTACCGCGGTGCCCGTGGACACCATTTCAAAATCGCCATATACGGGCATCGAAAAAAGCCAGCGCCCGATAACGCTAATCACGACCATAATGATAAGCCCGCTCATGATAAGCCCGCCCAAAATGGCGGCCATTTTGGAAAGGAAATAAAGCACCCGACCAATATGGTTTTCTGGCTGATTTTCCATGGCTGTCATTATGTCACGTTTATTGGGAATATTTGTCCAAAAGCGCGCGCGCCTCATTAACCAGCGCCTGACCGTCAAAACCATTTTTGTTCATTTCTGCAATCCAGCGATTTATCACCGGAACCTCGGTCATGGCGCGCAG
>DAOWFT010000130.1 GCA_030637845.1 Thalassospiraceae bacterium | reverse complement strand
CCGAATCAAAAACACCCTGGACGCGAACTTTTTCACCGTCATCAATATCGGTCCACAATGTTTTACCAAGGCGGCCTTCGTTTTTAGCAATAAGCCCGGAAGCAGCCCCAAGGATGTGCGGAGTTGAACGGTAATTACGTTCAAGCCGAACAATCCGCGCACCAGAAAAATCTGCCTCGAAACTAAGTATGTTGCCGACATCTGCCCCGCGCCACGAATAAATGGACTGATCATCATCACCAACACAACAAATATTAGCATGAGTTTTAGCCAGCAACTTAAGCCACATATATTGCGCGGCATTGGTGTCTTGGTATTCATCCACCATAATATAGCGAAAACGATTTTGATATTCGGCCAGAACATCGGGATTTTTTTGCAAAACCTTGACCGCGTGCATCAACAAATCGCCAAAGTCGGCGGCATTAACCGCCAATAAGCGCGCCTGATAATCCTGATAGACATCCAGCGCATCGCCGCCTACGGCGTCCATTACCTCGCCCGGGGGAACCTCGTCCGGTTCAAGCGCGCGGTCTTTCCATCCTTGAATAGTGAAAAGAAAAGTTCTCGGCGGATTGCGCTTAACATCCATTTCCCGTTCAAGCAGGATTTGTTTTATCAGGCGCAGTTGATCATCGGTATCAATGATTGTGAAGTTGGATTTCAGGCCGACAAGTTCGGCATTTCGTCTGAGCATGCGCGCACAAAGGGCATGAAAGGTACCGACCCACCAACCCTCAACCGATGTGCCGAGCACGTCGGCCACCCGTTCCTGCATTTCCCGCGCCGCCTTGTTGGTAAAGGTAACCGCCAGCATTTCGCCCGGGCGGGCTTTTCTTTCCATCAATATATGGGCCAGCCGGGTGGTCAGGACGCGGGTTTTGCCGGTTCCGGCCCCGGCCAGCACCAGCACCGGGCCATCAATGTTTTCTACCGCTTCGAGCTGGCTTTCGTTGAGGCCCTGTAAATGGCGGCTTTTACTGGCTGTCTCCGCCGGCGGCTCCGGAGCATTTATGGCATCTGTTATTTCAAATGGATCGGTCATTGTGCCGCCTTATATAGCACGGCTGGAAATTCAGGCCACAATAATTGGCCGGGGTAATTTACCAAGGCAATTGAAGGGATGGCTAAACGTCGTGCTCTTCGTGGCGGCTTTCAAGCAACGCACGGTTATAGGCGGCGATAACGTGGCGCTCATCAACCACGCCCTCCAGGTACATGGTGGCGTTATTGCTCACCACCGCAATTAGCGATTCGCCCGCGTCATTCATGACCTTCAACGCTTTTTCAAGGTCGTCAGTGGGTCTTAACACCGGCGGGCCAAGGCGGGCAACGTCACCGGCATTTATAAGGTTATCCAAATCCGGATCAAACGCGGTTTCGCTAAGGTCGGCCAAGGTTATGGTTCCGATTAAATGACCGTCATCTGCGACCACAAAAAGTTCGCCGGTAAGCGAGCGTTGCAACTGTCGCCGAAGCCCCGGCAAGGTTACGTTAGGGGCTATTGTTTCAACTTCGATTTTCATTACATCCGCCACACGCCCGGCCTTGAGCAGGCTGCTTTCAAATCCACCTTTGAGGTCAAGCCCGCGTCGTTCCAATTGGGCGGTAAAAAATGTACGTCCATGCAGCTGACGAAACACTCCGGTTGAAACCACCACCGCAATCATCACCGCCAGCGTCAGTTCATAATCACCGGTCATTTCAAAAATTATCAATGCGGTGGAAATAGGTGCGCCCAATGTTGCAGCGGCCACCGCGCCCATACCGATAAGTGAATATGCGCCAATGTCGGCACCAATATCAGGAAATATTCCGGAAGCAATAATTCCATAAGCACCGCCAAGCACTGCGCCAATTACCAGCGAAGGCGAAAATATACCGCCGCCAAAACCAAACCCCAGCGATATTGCCGTGGCCACGACTTTGCCGACTAAAACCAAAAGCAATACTGTGAGTGTGAAATTACCAATTAGTGCCTGTTCGGTAGCGCCATAACCAACGCCGATAATTTGCGGCAACCAGACTGCCATCAGGCCGACGGCCAGACCGCCAATTCCCGGACGCAACCATGATGGTAAAGGGATTTTTTCCGACAAGTCCTGCGCCCTTATTATGCCGCGAACCAATGCGCTGGCGACAAGACCGGCGACAACCCCAAGTATAATAAATGCCGGAAATTCAAGGTACGATGTTATGGCATGGGGCGGCAGGGCAAAGGCCGGAAAATCACCGAAATATGCCCGGGAAATTGCGGTTCCGGTAACGCTGGCTATCACCACCGGGGCAAAGGCTTTCAATGCGTAATGACCGATAACCACCTCGTTGGCAAAAAGCGCGCCGGCGATGGGCGCATTAAACGAACCGGCCACTGCCGCTGCCACACCGCAACCCAAAAGCGTTCGTGAAATAGACCGGGTCAGTTTTAACCGCTTGGCAATGCTGGCGGCCAGCGCCGCGCCGAGATGTACCGCCGGGCCTTCGCGCCCAACCGATGCACCGGAACCAATGGAAATTGCGCTTACCACTGCGGCGCGCAAACCATCGCCTAGCGACATCCGCCCGCCGTTAAGTGCGTTTGCTTCGATTACATCGGCAACGCCCTGTGGGCGGTTTTCGGGAAGACCAATGCGAACAAGAATACCGACAACCAGTCCACCGACCACCGGTGGCCAGACTATCTGCCACCATTGAAGACCGGCCAGATGGAGGAAAAGACGCTCGCTGCTGGTGCCGAAAAATGCGTCTTGAAAAAAAGAAATGCCTTCGCGAAAGCCGATAACCGCCCCGCCGGAAAGAACGCCGACAACAAAAGCTAGAACAGCTAAAATCAGTTGATCATTTCCAATGACGGAACGAACAGCTAAAAATGCATTATCGGTTATAGATTTAAACTTCATCAACCCTAATCAAACGCCCTTTGGTCAAATGGCCTAATCAAAACTAAGGGCGTCTTTTTCCATATCAATCTGACTGATAACCCGATTACGCCCGAGTTTTTTTGCCGTGTAAAGCGCCTGATCGGCACGGCGAATAAAGTCAGATATTCTCTCGCCATAATCAAACTGTGAAATGCCTACGGAAACGGTGATTTTACCAAGGCTGGTATTGGTCTGGCGATTTATAAGCTTCTTGGTTGAAATGCGTGTACGAATTGCCTCGCCTACCGAATAGGCACCATCAAGATTTGTGCTGGGCAGAATGACTGCAAATTCTTCCCCGCCGTATCTTACCGGAATATCTGTTCCTTTTACCGTCTTGGCAAGGGTGCCTGCCAGCAGCTTCAAAACTTCATCGCCAACCTGATGGCCAAAGGTATCGTTGAATTTTTTGAAAAAATCGATGTCTATCATTAGCAATGAAAGATCGCTGCCGTTTTCCATTGCATCACGGGCAGCGCGGCGCAATTCCATATCAAACATCTTGCGATTGGAAATGCCGGTCAAGGCATCGGTCAATGTTTCCCTACGCATATCTTCAAGGTCTTCACGCAACTGGCTGACCTCAGAAGTGGAATCGGTTAATTTTTGCTCTAGCTTATTATTTATATCTTCCATTTTTCGGGTTTCGGTTAAAACCTTGGCTATTACTTCTCCAAGCCCTACCGGTTCACCACCAGAAGAAAGCTCACCCTCGACTGTGTGCAGTGTTTCGCCGTATTTTGTAACATCTCCGCCGGCTTTATCCATATATTCTATGATGTGTTTAAGTTCTTCGTTTATGCGCTCTGCTGTTTCATGCAGCGCATCATCCTCGACGCTGGTTGTGAAAAACCTGTCGTGTATATCCCGGCTGATGGAATTGGTTATTTCCTGATTGTTATCGGCCAATATGGAAATCATGTGCGAAAGATTTGGATTGCGTCCGGCAATATGGGTGTACCAAACCAGAAAGTTCTCCGGCGTTGGGGCAATTGAATGAGTTGTCATGCCCTGCAGGGCAGCCCGTGCAAATTCGAGCGCCTGCTCGAACGAGTCAGATGTAGATAAATCCGGTGTAGTCATATGCACCCTCGTATCAAATATAACGTGCCAAAATAGCGTACCGGGATATGCCTGAACCCCAGCATCCCCCATGTTTTATTAAAATCTGGCTCTTAGGGATGTTCCCCCACCCCAACTCATGCATAATCGCCGTTTTCCAGTATTGATGCAATATGGGAACAATATGGCTCTATAACGGGGTGGAACCTCAGGGCTAAGAGGTGTAAAAGCTATGGCCATAAGGCCTTTTGGCAAAATTATAACCGCCCGGTCAGACACCGGGCCTTTAATATAGCGGTATCCCCTTAGATATAATGTCCATTTCTACTCCAGATTCCCTGTTCGAGCTTGCCGTCGTTGTGCCGGTGCATAACGAAGAGCTTAACATTCGACCCCTGGTCGAAGAAATTGCCGCTGCCCTTGACGGCAAGGTTGAATATCAAATCGTTTATGTTGATGACGGCAGCCGCGATGAAACCCCGGAGCGTCTGCTTGAGGTAGCAAAAGAACACCCCCGAATGTGCATTGTCAGACAAATAAATTGTTGCGGCCAAAGTGCTGCGGTTGCAACCGGGGTGAAGTCGGCAAACGCAAAGTTCATTGCAACGCTAGATGGTGACGGACAAAACGATCCGGCTGATATTCCTAGCCTTCTTGAAACACTTAAAAATGCGGACGATCCGGATTTGTTGCTAGTTGCCGGGTGGCGGGCCAAGCGCAAGGACACCGAATGGAAACGCCTGCAATCGCGCATTGCCAATTGGGTGCGTTCATCGCTTTTGGGTGATGAAACACCCGATACCGGTTGCGGATTAAAGGTATTTACCCGGCAGGCGTTTCTCGATATGCCACGGTTCGACCATATGCACCGTTTTTTACCGGCACTGATGATAAGGCGCGGGGGAAAGGTTGTTTCGGTTAAGGTAAATCACCGCCAACGCGAACGCGGCATTTCCAAATACGGAATGTGGGGACGGCTAAAAGTCGGCATCGTCGATATATTCGGTGTCATGTGGTTACGCTCGCGAGGATCAAAACCCAATACCCAAATAATACGCAGGTCACAATCAGGGAAAGAAACATAATGCGGGCGGGAATAATGTTGCGCGGTGTTGTCATGATAGCAACATTGGCGTTGCTTGGTTTCTTGTTTCAGGCCAGCGGCATAAACGGCGCGCTCGACGAAGGCTGGATTGAAACCAACATCATGGGGCGCGGCCTTGCCGGTGAGCTTTTGTTTTTAGGCATGGCAACATTTATTACCGCCATCGGTTTACCCCGACAGGTAATAGGCTTTCTTGGTGGTTATGCCTTTGGCCTTGTGATGGGAACATTTCTTGCGCTGGCGGCAACCGTGCTTGGTTGTGTTATTGCATTTTATTACGCCCGCCTTCTTGGTCGAGCGCCATTACAAAGAAGGTTCTCCGGCAGAATTCGCAGGCTTGATGATTTCCTTCACGACAATACTTTTTCCATGACGCTGCTTGTCCGTATGTTGCCGGTAGGCTCCAACGTTGCCACCAATTTGGCGGCTGGCGTATCATCGGTAAAATCCGGGCCCTTTATTGGCGGCTCAGCCATAGGCTACCTGCCGCAAACATTGATATTTGCACTGGCCGGAAGCGGGGTTGCGGTGGATCCGGCTTTAAGAATAAGCCTCAGCGTAATTCTGTTTGTGCTTTCCGGTTTCTTAGGTGTTTATCTGTATCGTCATTTCCGTCACGGTAAATCGCTTGATGTAAAAATTGACGAAGAAATTGGCGAGGAAATTGGCTAAATTGGCGGACAACAACACCCATTCCAGCCCAAATGATATGTGGCTTACAGCCCTTTTGTGGCTGGTGTTGGTGGTTGGTGCAATTATCATGCGCCCGGTTTTACCCATAGATGAAACCCGCTACCTAAGCGTTGCCTGGGAAATGCACACCAGCGGCTCGTATCTGGTTCCGCACCTAAATGGTGAACTTTACAGCCACAAGCCGCCATTGCTGTTCTGGCTGATTAACGCCGGCTGGGCAATTTTTGGGGTTTCGGCGGAATGGGCGCGCATGGTGGCGCCGCTGTTTGGACTTGGTTCATTATGGTTGACCGCAAAAATGGCCACCGCTCTTTGGCCCGACGTAAGCAAAGATGTTTTGTCGCTGCGCCGGGGCCTTGCACCGCTGATACTGCTTAGCGGTGTTTACTGGTCGGTCTTTTCGACCATGACCATGTTTGACATGATGTTGGCTTTTTCCACCATGGTCAGTCTGTTGGGCGTGGTTGGTGGTTGGCGGGCATATGTTAATGGCAGCAGTAGTTCCTGGGGTTTTTGGAAAAATATCGCCCTAATTGGAATTGGTCTCGGTCTTGGTGGGTTATCAAAAGGGCCGGCCATACTTCTTCATGTTTTGCCGGTTTACGCATTGGCGCCGCTTTGGGGGCCAATGTTAACCGGGGACAAGCCCACAAGCTGGTTCAAATGGTACAGCTCTATTCCCGTGGCAATTTTAATCGGCGTTGGCATTGCCCTTGGCTGGGCCATACCGGCGGCAATAGTTGGCGGGCCTGAATACCGCGACGCCATATTCGTCGGCCAAACCGCCGGACGGATGGTAAAATCATTTGCCCATCAACGTCCGCCTTGGTGGTTTTTACAATACCTGCCGTTGTTGCTGTTGCCGTGGTTCGCATGGCCAAGATTATGGCGGGCGGTTGGGTTTAAAAAAAGCTGGGTGAATAACACCGGGCTCCGGGCATCGCTAACGGATGGTGGGGTGCGTTTCCTTGTCATTTGGTTTGGGGTGACGCTTGTTGCCTTTTCAGCAATTTCAGGAAAGCAGTTGCACTACCTGTTGCCGGAGTTTCCGGCCTTGGCGCTTTTTGCAGGCTTTCTTTTAAGCAACATTAAAAAACCCGAAGGCGAAACAGAACCTAAACGCAAACACATGGTTCCGGCATTGGTGCTGGCGGGTATGGCTGGCATCATACTATTGGCCTGGGCGGCATTGCCCCTAATTGAAACCTACGTTCCGCGCATGCCCAGCTGGGCATATGAAGTTGCCCCCATCTGGATGGTGCCCGCATTATTGCTGGCCCTTGGCGCATCTTTTGTGTCCATGCCCGATATCCGTTCCGAGGTTCGCATAATTGCCATAACCGCGGCTTCGGTTATTGTCTTTACCCACATGGTGGCGGCACCGGCGTTGCATCATGCCTATGATCTTAGCCTTCCCGCAAGGCTGGTTGCCGACTGGCAGAACGATGGGAAAAAAATGGCCTACGTCGGCAAATACCACGGCGAGTTTAATTTTTTGGGCAGGATGGAAAAACCACTGCTAATTCTTCCTGATATGGCCACGGCCATTAAATGGGCGGGCGAAAACCCGGAGGCCATTATTATAGACGTTGTCCGCCAAAGAGAGATAAAGGCCGACCCAATTGCCTTTTTCCCCTATCGGGGCAAATATCTGGTCATGTGGGAATCCCGCAAGCTGAAAAACGTCAAATAGCGCTAAACCCCCCTTAAAAACCCCAAATTACCCCAAATTATCTCAGGTAGCCTTGACAGGTGGCCATAACCACCTTAAATCGCTAGCACTCGATGGGCGGGAGTGCTAACAATCGCCCCTTAAATTTAATTGTTTCAACAACTTCTAGGAGTTACCAAGATGATTTTCAGGCCTCTGCATGATCGTGTGCTGGTGCGTCGCGTCCAACAGGACGAAAAAACCGCCGGTGGCATCATTCTCCCTGACGCTGCTCAGGAAAAACCATCCGAAGGCGTAGTTGTCTCCACCGGAAACGGCACCAAAAACGAAGACGGCACCGTTGTTCCGCTTGACGTAAAAGCCGGCGACCAAGTGCTATTTGGCAAATGGTCGGGCAACGAGGTCAAGGTTGATGGTGAAGATCTTATCATCATGAAAGAAACTGACATCCTCGGCGTAATCGAAACGGGCAAAAAGGGCAAAAAGAAGTAACTCTTCTTTTTATTCATAGTTCCCATATCAATTTTGAAATTCATAATTTAGCGAAAGGATCCATGATCAATGGCTGCTAAAGAAGTAAAATTCGGCACAGATGCCCGTACCCGTATGTTGGCCGGTGTTGACACACTCGCCAATGCGGTAAAAGTTACCCTCGGCCCCAAAGGTCGCCACGTCGTACTCGACAAAGCATTCGGCGCACCGCGTATCACCAAAGATGGCGTGACTGTTGCCAAGGAAATCGAGCTTTCCGACAAGTTTGAAAACATGGGCGCGCAGATGGTTAAAGAAGTAGCCTCGCGCACCAACGACGAAGCCGGTGATGGCACAACCACTGCCACCGTTTTGGCCCAGTCCATCGTTCGCGAAGGCGTCAAGGCTGTTGCTGCCGGCATGAACCCAATGGATCTCAAGCGTGGTATCGACATCGCGGTTGAAGTGGTTATTGAAGACATACAAAAACGCACCAAAAAGGTAAAGACCTCAGCCGAAGTTGCGCAGGTTGGCACCATTTCAGCCAACGGTGAAAAAGAAATCGGTAAAATGATTGCCGAAGCCATGGAACGCGTCGGTAACGAAGGCGTTATCACGGTTGAAGAAGCCAAGGGCCTGACCACCGAGCTGGATGTTGTTGAAGGCATGCAGTTTGACCGTGGTTATACCTCACCTTATTTTGTTACCAACGCTGACAAAATGACGGTTGAGTTTGAAAACCCTTATATTCTTATTCACGAATCAAAGCTTTCCACCCTGCAGCCATTGTTGCCGGTTCTGGAATCAATTGTTCAGTCTTCGCGTCCGCTGCTTATTATTGCAGAAGACATCGAAGGCGAAGCACTTGCTACTTTGGTTGTGAACAAGCTTCGTGGCGGCCTCAAGGTTTCTGCGGTTAAGGCACCGGGCTTCGGCGAACGGCGCAAAGCCATGTTGCAGGATCTTGCTATCCTGACCAAGGGCACCGTGATTTCCGAAGATCTTGGCATCAAGCTTGAAAATGTTACCCTT
>DAOWFT010000112.1 GCA_030637845.1 Thalassospiraceae bacterium | reverse complement strand
GGCGCATTTGCAATCAAGCCCAATGGCGAGACATTTAGCGAAGATGGTATTGGAATGGCGCTGGCCAACCGTGAATTGATGCAGGGCCTTCGCGAAAGCGGTGAAATAACCGGCGGGCCAAGACCATTTTCCAAGGCCGATCGCTCTCAATTTCTTGATCGTATGGAAACGGTTGTGCAGGCAGCGATTAGGCAAAATTGAATTGGTATTATTTATGTTTGGAAAGCGCGTCTTTTTTGGCTGCTGCGTATCTATCCATTGAGCGCCACGCCAAAACAGCAACAAAAACCATAACAACCGATCCCGTCCAATAGGGCCAGTCTTTGCTAAGTCCGGCAAAAATAAATCCAGCCCACATGGGTCCGACAACCCGGGCCATGGTGGTGGCGGACCGCGCCGCACCCATGACGGTGCCCTGGGCGGTGTTTTCGGTTAGCAGCGAAATAAGACTGTTGAGCGAAGGATTTATAACGCTAAATCCGTAAGCAATAATCACCATCGCCACAACCAAGGCTTCGACGGTGGTGCAAAATGGAATGAGCAACATTCCCAGCGCCAGCGCCAGCGCGCCTTGGACAATAAGGTTGGCCTCGCCAAAACGATTTGCCAACCTGCCGACTACGCCACCTTGTAAAATTGCCGCAACAACGCCGATGAATGCAAACAGGTATCCATTTTGTTCCGGCCCCCAGCCAAACTGGCGTCTGGACCACATGGCAAAGGTTGTTTCCATTCCGGCAAAAACAAACGTGGCCAGAAATGACAGCGCAATCAAAAGACCGATGCCCGGCTTGTTAATTGTTTCAAGAAAATCCGCAACCCGGCCTTTTTTAGGTTTGTTTTTTAATTCTTCGCGGTGTTCAGGCGAAAGAGATTCTTTCATGGTAAAAAACGCCAAGACAAATGCGCTCAGCGAAAATGCAGCCGCCGCCAGCGCCGGTGAGGTGTAGTCGGCGTTCAATGGGTCTGGCCCTGCCAGTATTCCGCCGATGGCCGGTCCGGCAATAAAACCAAGCCCGAAAGCCGCCCCGATAAGCCCCATTCCCTTGGCTCGGTTTTCCGGCGTGGTTATGTCTGCAATATAGGCAAAGGCGGTTGAGATATTACCCGCCATTAACCCGCCAACCGTTCGGGCGGCAAAAAGGATCCATAGCGAGCTTGCGTATGCCATCCAGGAATAGGAAAAAACCGAACCAATAAGGCTGATTAGCAATATTGGCTTGCGACCCATGCGGTCACTAAGGCGACCCCACAAGGGTGCGGCAATGAATTGGCCAAGTGAATATGTCGCCATCAACATGGAAACGGTAAAGGGATCAGCCTGAAAGTGTTCGCCGTAAAACGGCAGCAGGGGGATGACAATGCCGAAGCCAACTAGATCGATAAAAACGATCAGAAATATTACGAGCATAAAATTATATTCTTTTCTATTTGGCGGTGGCCGCAATATTGGACAGCGTTAATTTGGCATTTCTTATAACTGGAAATGAAGGCTGGCGCTAGCGTCCAGTAAGTTTTAGCTCAATACGCCTGTTGCGCCTGAGCGATGCTTCGTCATTGCCGTTGTCTATGGGTTGGAATTCACCAAACCCGGCTGCAACCAGACGGTTTGCGGGAATGCCCTCGGCAATAAGTTGCTTAACAACTGAAATAGACCGGGCCGAGCTTAGCTCCCAATTTGAACGGAACTTTTCGTTCAGTATGGGAACCCTGTCGGTGTGGCCATCAACCCGCAATACCCAGTCAACGTCTTCGGGTATGCGCTGGCTAACATCTAGCAATGTTTTTGCCAGCCGGGAGATTTGTTCTATGCCCGGGCTCCCAATATCGGCCTTGCCGCTAGAAAACAAAACTTCAGACTGCAAAACAAAGCGGTCGCCAACAACGCGTATTCCCGGATGATCGCCCAGCGCAATTTTCAAGCGGCCAAAGAAATCAGACCTGTATTGCTGTAATTCCTGAACCTTCCCTGCCAGCGCTGCATTGAGACGCTTGCCCAGCGATACAATCTGTACATTTTGCTCTTTGGCTTTTTGTTCCGATGCGTCAAGTGCGCTATTTAGGGTTGTTATCTGGTCTTTCATTGCGCCTAGTCGCTGGTTTAAAAGTGCTAATTCGGCCCGGGCACTTTGGGATATGTCTTGTTCGGCCAAGAGCGCAGTTTCTTTTTCTTCCAGATTTGCCGCAAGTTTTCCTATGTCGCGTTCCAATTGATTTTTAAGCGCGCTGAGCTTTTCAATATCGCCCGTCAGGCCGGATATTTGTAAGCGGTTTTTTTCAAGATTTTCGTTCAGGCGGTCACGGTCAAGTATTGATGCCTGCAATTCACCCGAAAGCCGACCCACATCGCCACGCAGGGATTTTGAGGTTTTTTGTTCCAGCGCCAGTAATTCCGATATTTCGGCCATGTCACGGTCTAGTTTTTTAAGAGCGGTTTCCCGTCCCGACAGGGCCTCGCCCAGAAAGAACTGCGCCAGCACAAAAACCAGAAGAAGAAAAATAATGACCATAAGAATTGAGGCCAAGGCATCGACAAAACCGGGCCAGATATCTGCCCTGTTGCGGTTGCGTGCCAAAAGGCCCGCCATTTTTAAGAATCATCCTTGGCGGCCACGGTGCGCGCCAGCAATTTAATTTCGCTTCTGAGTTGCGATACGGTTTCTTCGCGACCGATGCGGTTTTCTTCCAGCAATCTAGAAAGACACAAATCCATGTTGCGTATGTGGGTGCGGGTGGCCTCGTCCATACCGCCGTTGCCACCGCCGGCCATGCGTTCAATCGCCGGTTTTAATTCAACTTGGGTTTCGGCAAGTTTTTTCAAAACCGCCTGTTCGGTTTGCATAAAATCGGTCAGGGTTCCCATTCTTGCCGCCAGTTCCGACAGCGTTTCATGGGTCTGGTGACGGTTTTCTTCGCCGCGCGCCAATGTGCGTTGCAGGTTTTCGAGGCTTTCGGCGGTTTGTTCCAGCAATGCTTCGACATACGCCGGAACCCCATGATCGCCCTCTGTCGTAACGCCGCCCGATGAAAGCCGGGCTTGGCCTGAAAGCCAGTCTTCAAGCTCGGTATAAAATCGGTTGTGGGCTTGCCCGGTTTGTAAATCAAGAAAGCCAAGCACCAATGATCCGGCCAGACCAAATAGTGATGATGAAAAAGCCGTCCCCATTCCGGTTAAGGGTTTTTCCAGACCGCTTTTAAGCTCGTCAAACACCGCTGAAATGTTGCCGCCGCCGACGGATATATTTGAAATCACGTCGCGGATCGCGCCAAGGGTATCAAGCAGACCCCAAAAGGTGCCGAGCAGGCCAAGAAAAACCAACAATCCCACCGTGTAGCGGGAAATTTCCCGTTGTTCGTCCAGTCTGGATGCCACCCCATCCAACAACGAGCGCATGGCAATGGATGATATTTTTATTTCCGAGCGGTCGCCCAACATGGCCGCCATGGGCGAGAGCAATGCCGGGGTTGGGCTACTATCTGCGCTTGGGCGTGACGCGCCGGAGCGAAAATGCTCTATCCATTCCAACTCGGGGCCAAGCTGTAGCACCTGGCGAAAACTGTTAATGGCACCAAGCAAAAATACACCAACAATAAGCCCGTTAAGCGGTGCGTTGGCCATGAATGCAGTGCGAAGCGGCGATGCCACCAACACCGCGCCGGCGGCAACAACCGCAAGAAACAACGTCATTCTAATAAGGTAGCGACTAGGAGATGTCATTGCTGGCTCCCTTAAATATGTATGGGGCTGGCTGGCTCCCTTGGTATGTATGGATCCGCCCTTAGCGTTCGATTACCGTGATATCAACCCGTTCGGTTTCAGTATCGCTTGTCTTGTTGCCTAGGGCACGAACGTCAATCCGGGTGCTGCGAACCCCATTTTCAATCAAGTACGAGCGAACTGCCAAGGCCCGGGAAAGCGATAGTCTTCGGGCCACGCTCGACGACATTTCCGCCCCACCGGCATAAGCCAGCAATTGCAGGCGCAGGCCTTCTTGGTTGGTCATGCTTGCCGCTAGTTCGCGCAATTCTTCGCGGGCGTCGCCAGGAAGCTTGGCGCTATCTGCTTCAAACAAAACTCGCATGGAATGTCCATCGCCAATGGTCGCCCCGGTTGGGGGCAGGGAAGCCACGGCTGGTGCCTCAGGTTTTGTTGGTTCTGCTTCAGGAAGCTTGGCCACTACTTTTGGCGGTTCCGGAACCTTAACCGCAGGTGGTGGTGCGGGTGGCGCAACCGGTTCTGCAATTTTTTCTTCTTTTAATTCTTCGGCGGGCTTGGCTTCTAGCTTTACCGGCTTTTCTACTGCGGGTTCCGGTGCGGCCGGTGCTTTTGCTACCGGGGTTACCGGCACTGGTGCGGGAACGGGTTCCGGTGGCGGCGGCGGCGCTTTTGGAGCTTCCGGTTCTGCGCTTATTATTTCTTTGGGTTTTTCTTTGGCTACTTCTTCGGGTTTTTCAATTACCGCCGGTTCCGGTGGTGCTACCACTTCTTCCTTGGCTAGCTCGGGCGCAGATTTTTCTTTAACGGCAGCTACCGGTTTTACAGTCGGCGGCGGCGCATCGGGAATATCTTTTTTTACAACTTCGGTCTTTGGCTCAGCCTTTTTCGGTTGTGGCGCTTTAAGCTTGAACTTGTACTTGGTGGTATCTTCATCCGCTTTGGCAAGGTTGGCGGTTGGATCACTGGCGGGTGTTATATAAAGAGTCGAAACAGGCGCTTTGGGTCCGGGGATAAGGTAACCTTTGCTGCCGGCTCTTCTTGCGCCTGATGGGGTGGTTGCCATGCGACCAACGCCGCCATCTTCCAGAACTGAAAAATCAACGCTTACATTCGGATTGGAAAAATCAAGCACGATTGATTCTTGTGCGCTTGCACTGAATGAGGTTGCGATGGAGCCCACAGCAACGCCTAGCGAAATCACCAAAGAGTGAAAAAATACGGAGTGGCCCGTTTTAATAACAGCGGACATTTTTATCAGTTTCTCCCCTGGATGGCGGTTGCCAGATTGTATCAAGTCGTTGTTATGCGCTTGGGCGCGAACCCTCTTGCAAACAGACAATAACCAAGGGGACAGACATGAGCAACATCCTATCGGGATACCCATCGGATGATGGCGGGTTCGCCCCGGCATAATTTATTTTTAAACTATATTGAGGCTAAAAAATGGCCAATTCCGGCTGTTATTTAACCAGCTTTAGCAGTTTGGAATGAAGTTTGTCATTGGCGCATACAATATCGCCGCTTTCCAGCATATCCTTGCGCCCGCGAATATCGGTGACAAATCCACCGGCTTCGCGAACAAGGGCGATTCCCGCGGCCATATCCCACTTCTGTAGCCCGGTTTCCCAGAAACCGTCATAGCGCCCAGCGGCAACGTATGCCAGATCAAGGGCGGCCGAGCCGAACCTGCGAACACCGGCAGAAACACTCATTACATTTTCGAGGCGTTCAAGAAAGCGTTCTTCCTTGCCCGATTCCATGAAAGGTATGCCAGTGGAAAAAAGAGATTCCGAAACTTCTTTGCGGGCCGATACACGAATTCGCCGACCATTTAGAAACGCACCTTGGCCTTTTTCCGCCCAGTACATTTCATCTTGAACCGGATTATAAATAACACCGGCAAAAATATCGTTGTCACGCACTAATCCAATTGAAATTGCAAAATGAGGAATGCCATGAAGAAAGTTTGTGGTTCCATCAAGCGGATCAATAATCCATGTGCTGGATTCATCTTTGCCTTTAATTTC
>DAOWFT010000193.1 GCA_030637845.1 Thalassospiraceae bacterium | reverse complement strand
TCCAACACGTAAAGCCCGCATCAAGCAGGCAAGATTCAGCCGAAATGTATGTAGTCGGTGTTGGGTTTAGGGGAAATAAATAACTTAAATAATAATTAGGCCTAGTTTTTCACAACCGGGTTTTTATCTTTTATCCACTTATTGATGCCCTCTTTCACATTATAAACTTTTTTATAACCAGCCCGGTCAGCCAGATATGTGGCAATTGCCGCCGTGCGGTTGCCGCTACGACAAATAAGTATTACCTCGTCGTTTCTACCCACAACTTTTCCAAAGCTATCTGGAAACGTTTGCACCGGTCTGCCGGTTTCATCAAAGGATGTTATTAGTTTTGAGCCCTTGATAATTCCGGTCTCGGCCCATTCTTTGGCGGTGCGGATATCGACAATGGTAACGCCTTTTTCCAAAAGCGCCTTTAATTCATCATTATTAATGTTGCTGTAGCTAGGCGCGGTCACGCCCAACAATTCAATTTCAAATTTAAGTGTCGCACTTGGGGGAATGGCTCCGGGATAGCCCTTGGGGCCATAACCAAGTTCCGGTGGAATGATAAGTTCGCGTTTGCCGCCAACACGCATTCCTTCGACCCCATAGTCCCAACCCTTTATTACTCCACCGCCGCCAATGGTGAATGAAAATGGGGTCCCCCTATCAAGGGATGAATCAAATTTTGATCCGTCTTCCAGCCATCCGCTGTAATGGACGCTTACCTTTGAATGAAGAACCGCCTCCTCACCGCTGCCTTTTTTAAGGTCGGTGATTTTAAGGTTTTTACGCTCTTCGCCATGTTCGGCGTTATGTTCGGCGTTGGCCGTCCCGCCTGCGCCCAGAATGAAAACAGCGGTCATTATTAAAGCCATGGTGGTGTTTTTTAGGTTTGTGGCCGGATATGCGTTGGTCATTTTTATATGTCCCAGTCTTTTGTTGCGGGCGCCAAAACCCTGTTGGGCTGGCATTTGCCCGCACATTAGCAGGACGATTTGAGCTATAAACTACATTATTTTGATGTTGATAGCAAAAGGGTCTTATGGCCCTTAAATGACCCTTAAATGGCCCTTGGCATTTTAGAACATATCTATATGATGACGCGCCAACTCATAATCTGGAGGTGGCATGAAAGTCCCCGCAATAGCTGAAGCCCTTACATTCGATGACGTACTTCTGGTTCCTGCCGAATCAGACGTGCTGCCCGCGCAAGCAAACACCCGCACCATGCTAACCCGTGAGATAGAGCTGGGCATTCCCATTGCCTCTGCCGCCATGGATACGGTTACCGAAAACCGCTTGGCAATAGCACTGGCGCAGATGGGGGGCATTGGCGTTATTCACAAGAATCTTTCCATCGAAGAACAAGCAGGCGAGGTTCGCAAGGTAAAAAGGTACGAGTCTGGTATGGTGGTTGATCCATACACCATCAGCCCCGATGCCACATTGGCCGAAGCATTACATATAAAAGACACCCATGGTTTTTCCGGTATCCCGGTTGTTGAAGACGATGGTCGTTTGGTTGGTATTTTAACCAATCGCGATGTTCGTTTCGCCCAAGACCCCAACCAGAAAGTTGGCGAGTTGATGACCAAGGACGAGCCAAATAAACCATTAGTCACCATCAAGGGTGAGGTAAACCGAGAAGAAGCCAAAAAGCTTCTGCACCAACACCGCATAGAAAAGCTTTTGGTTGTTGATGACAAATATCGTTGCGTCGGCCTTATTACGGTCAAGGATATTGAAAAAGAACAAGAACACCCGCACGCCTGTAAAGATAGCAATGGCAGTTTGCGTGTTGCTGCTGCCGTTGGGGTCGGTGCAGATGGCATTGCCCGGGCCGAAGGGCTTATCGCCGCCGGTGTTGATATGGTTGTGGTTGATACCGCCCACGGTCATTCAAGGGGCGTTTTAGGCACGGTTGAAAAAATCAAATCCATTTCCAATGAAACCCAGATTATGGCCGGCAACATAGCCACACCCGAAGCCGCCCAAGCCCTAATCAAGGCCGGTGCCGACGCGGTCAAGGTTGGGATTGGACCCGGAACAATTTGCACCACACGCATGGTCGCCGGTGTTGGCGTGCCGCAGCTTTCGGCAATTATGGAAACGGCAGAATATTGTAAAAAACATGACATCCCGGTAATCGCCGATGGGGGCATCAAATATTCCGGCGATATCGCAAAGGCAATTGCCGCGGGCGCAAACCTTGTAATGGTTGGCTCGCTTTTGGCCGGTACCGATGAAAGCCCGGGCGAGGTATTTTTGTATCAGGGCCGTTCGTATAAATCTTATCGTGGTATGGGCTCGCTTGGCGCCATGGCTCGCGGTTCGGCCGATAGGTACTTTCAGGCCGATGTTTCCGACAGCCTGAAACTGGTTCCCGAAGGCATCGAAGGACGGGTTCCTTATAAAGGCCCGGTTGGCAACGTGGTTCACCAATTGGTGGGTGGGCTTAAATCATCCATGGGTTACACCGGGGCGGCGACTATTTCCCATATGCAAAAGAACGCCAAGTTCCGCCGCATAACCGGGGCGGGTTTGCGCGAAAGCCACGTTCATGACGTGACCATCACCCGTGAAGCACCTAACTACAAAAGCGAGGGTTGAGCCTATGTTACCGGCGGCCAAGCTAGAAGCTGCAATTTACCTGTTGGAAAAAATTTCAACCGAGCGGCGCCCGGCTGACGACATTGTGCGTGGCTGGATAAAAGCCAGACGCTTTGTTGGCGGCACCGACCGTCGCCAATTGCGCGAACGCGTCTATGGCGTGCTGCGCCGGCGGATGCACCTTGACTGGCATATTGAAAAGGCAGGGTTTACCCCAACCCCACGGATGGAAATAATCGCCGATGTTGTTCTGGTGGATAAAGATAATCCTGCCGATCTGTTTGATGGCTCCAAACACGCACCCAAACCGTTAAACAATGACGAGCAAAATCTCGCCCTTAAACTGGTGGGCGGCGAACTGGAAGACGCCGGGATGCCGGCCCACGTTCTGGTGGAAATGCCCGAATGGATGACGCAGCAATTAAAATCATTTTATGGCGAACGCTTCATGGAAGAAATGCAGGCATTAAATAAGCCCGCACCCATGGATATGCGGGTTAACCTGGCCCGGGTTACCCGCGAACAGGCGCAAAAATCACTGGCCAAGGATGGCATCAAGATCGGCTTTAGCAAGCTTTCACCGGCAGGGGTAACCCTTGAAGCGCACAGTGATATATCCAGAACAAAGGCATTTCGCACCGGGCTGATTGAGGTGCAGGACGCAGGCTCACAAATACTTTCGTTTCTAACCGGGGCCAAGGCCGGAATGGCGGTTTGCG
>DAOWFT010000162.1 GCA_030637845.1 Thalassospiraceae bacterium | reverse complement strand
TTTGTGACCGCCCATCAATGATCGAAACGATCCCCAAGGATCCGACATAAACCTTAGGCGGCCCAAACCTTAGGCAGCCCAAACCTTAGGCAGCCCAAACCTTAGGCAGCCAAGAATTGGCCACCGTTTACCGTCAGGGTTGATCCGGTAATAAATCCGGCATCTTCGGCTACTAAAAACATGACCGAGCGGGCAATTTCGCTGGGCTCGCCCAACCTGCCAACCGGGATGTTGGGGAGTATCTTGTTGTTTAGAACTTCTTCCGGCACCGCCTTTACCATATCGGTTGCAACATAACCGGGCGCGATTGAATTCACCGTAATACCTTTTTTGGCGGTTTCCTGCGCAAGGGCGCGGGTAAAGCCGATTACCCCTGCCTTGGTCGCGGAATAATTTGTTTGCCCGGCTTGGCCTTTTTGTCCGTTGATGGAACTTATATTTACGATACGTCCGAACTCGCGCTGGCGCATACCTTCAACAATGTTGCTGCACATATTGAAAAGTGAATCGCGATTGGTTGAAATAACTTCTCGCCATTGCTCTGGGGTCATTTTGTGCAGCATGGCATCGCGGGTGATGCCAGCGTTGTTTACTAAAATATCTATGGGGCCGATGGCGGCTTCGACTTTGGCAATACCATCCTGACAGGCATCGAAATCAGCGACATCAAATTTGAATACATTCACCCCGGTCTCATCGGCAAATTTTTCTGCCGCATAGTCATTGCCGAAATAGGTTGCGGCAACGTTGTAACCGGACTGTTTTAGCGTTCTGCTTATTTCTGCGCCGATACCGCGGGTTCCCCCTGTAACCAATGCTGATCTTGTCATTAGTATTGCCCCTTGTTAATGGTTGCCCAATTTTTTAAACGCCTCTCTCTACACACATAGCAATGCCCATGCCGCCACCAATGCAAAGCGTAGCAAGACCACGCTTGGCACCGCTTCTTTTCATTTCATGAACAAGCGTTATCAATATACGCGCCCCGCTGGCCCCAATGGGATGGCCCAGGGCGATGGCCCCGCCATTAACGTTGACCTTGGATGCGTCTAGACCAAGACCCTTGTTTACCGAGCAGGCCTGAGCGGCGAAGGCTTCGTTGGCTTCGATTAAATCCAAATCATCAATATTCCATCCGGCTTTTTCCAGCGCTTTTTGCGACGCCGGTATCGGCCCGGTTCCCATTAATGATGGCTCCACACCAACGCTCGCCCATGAAACAATGCGTGCCAGCGGTTCAATATTTTTTGCCTTGGCGTCATCGGCGCTCATTAAAACCACCGCTGCCGCACCATCGTTAAGACCCGATGCATTCCCGGCGGTAACAGACCCGTCTTTGGCGAACGCCGGCCTGAGCCCCGATAGGCTTTCGGCGGTTACGCCGCTGCGCGGGTATTCGTCCGTATCAACAACGGTTTCGCCCTTGCGGGTTTTTAGTGTGACCGGGGCAATTTCATCCTTAAAGCGCCCGGCCTTTATTGCGGCCTCGGCCTTTTGTTGTGATTTGGCCGCAAATTCATCCTGCATCTCGCGCGATATTTCAAACTTTTCGGCTACGTTTTCGGCGGTGCTTCCCATGTGGTAATTATTAAACGCATCCCACAGCCCGTCCCGTATCATGGTGTCGATAATCTCGGCATCACCCATTTTTTTGCCGCTCCGCAAATGGATGGCGTGGGGCGAAAGGCTCATATTTTCTTGTCCACCGGCAACAACTATTTTGGCGTCACCCAGGGCAATCGCCTGAAACGCCAACGCAACCGAGCGCAAACCAGAACCGCAAACCTGATTTATGGCGTAAGCCGTGCTTTCCACCGGAACCCCGGCTGACTTGGCTGCTTGTCTGGCGGTGTTCTGGCCAAGACCAGCCGTTAGCACATGGCCCATTATTACTTCGTCTACTTCTTCTGCCTTGGTTGCCGCCCTTTCAAGTGCGGCGCGGATGGCAACCGCACCTAGCTCGCTGGCGGCAACATTTTCCAATGCCCCACAAAACGAACCAATTGGTGTTCTGGCGGCACCGGCAATAACGATTTCTAGATTTTTGGCCATATTTATTCCCTTCCCAGTTGAGGTCTAGGGTAACTCGCGCACTACCCGAAAGCCAATACCATAACTGCGAACCCGGGCATCATTTTTAAAACGCCAGCTACTGCGGAGGTTTTTGGAAAAATAATACCATGAACCGCTACGCATAACCCGTTCGCGGCATTTTTCCGCCATTCTTACGGAACCATCGGCCGGTGCGCCGGCATTGCTTGGGTGCCAGCAATCGGCAATCCATTCCCAGACATTGCCGTGAACATCGTACAGCCCCCACGGGTTTGGCTTAAAGCTGCCAACCGGTTCGGTCTGGTGGCTGATTTTTTCACCGCAGTCCCGGCAATTGCCAAGGGCTAACCCGGTTGCCGCATCACCCCACGAATAAGCGGTGGTTGTTCCGGCCCGGGCGGCGTATTCCCATTCGGCTTCCGATGGCATGCGGTATTTGTGTCCGGTGGTTTTTTTCAGCCAGCGAATGTACGCTTGCGCGTCCCACCAGGTTACATTTATTATTGGGCGACGACCCGTGCCCCAGTGGTGATCATCGGGCATTTTGTTGCCACAGGAAGCGGCATCAAAACACACCTTCCATTCATCAAAGGTAACTTCATAACGACCAATTGCGAAGGCCTTGCCAATGGTTACGCTGTGCGCCGGGTTTTCAACCTTGTGGCGCTCATCCGAACCCATAATGAACTGACCCGCCGGCAACGCCACCAGTTCCGGACAAGTTTCGCAGTCTTTAAAAAATGAAAACGGTGCAACTGTGGCTGGCGCCTCAATGTTGGGCGCTTTTGTGGCTGGTGCTTGGCCCATTGCATATGCCGGCAAGGCCCCAAGGCCTATGAGCATCAGCATCAAACGAGCATAAAATAGAAGCCCCTGTTTCATGGCGGCCACTATAGCCCAATAATGCAGCCACATGAACAATCCATGTGAGCAGGGTTTTTTAAGCGTTGCTTTTGGCTATGGTTATATTTCTTGCCATTCGCTCAACCCCTATGCGCTTGATGGGCGAGCCGGAGAAAAGTTTGCGAAATTGCTCATCATTTAGCGCCAACAGGTCATCCAGCCGGGGCTCCAACAATTCAGCCCGGGGGGCAAATGCCGGCTCAACATGGGGGGTGGAAAACTTGTTCCACGGGCAGGCGCTCAGGCAATCATCGCAGCCATAAATGCGATTGCCCATTTTTGCCGCCAGCGCTGCATCAATCTCGCCCTTGTGTTCTATGGTCAGATACGAAATACATTTTTTTGCATCCATGCGGTATGGCTCGATTGCCCCTGTCGGGCAGGCATCAATGCAGGCAGTGCAATTGCCGCAATGATCAATTTCCGGGGTGTCCGGGGCCAGTTCCATGGTGGTAAATATTTCGCCCAAAAAAATCCATGAGCCAAAGGTGCGGCTAACCAGATTGGTGTGTTTGCCCTGCCAGCCAATTCCCGCCATTTGCGCCAGCGGTTTTTCCATAACCGGGGCGGTATCGACAAACACTTTTAAATCATGGCCGAATGTTTCACCCATCCAGCGACCAAGTTTTTTCAGGCGTTTTTTCATAACGTCGTGGTAATCGCGACCCCGGGCATAAACGCTGATGGTGCCACGATCCGAATGATCAAGGGATGCGTTTGGCTCCTCATTGGGGCCGTAATTAAGGCCCAGCGATATAACCGATTTGGCGTCGCTCCATAGCCCGGTTGGCGATGAGCGTTCAGCCACCCTTTCGCCCATCCAACCCATGGAGCCGTTTCGCCCTTGGGTAACGAAGCTTTTAAGGCTTT
Organism: Thalassospiraceae bacterium; assembly: GCA_030637845.1. Taxonomy (GTDB): domain Bacteria; phylum Pseudomonadota; class Alphaproteobacteria; order Rhodospirillales; family Magnetovibrionaceae; genus DAOVVL01. Next base: position 1,781 of record DAOWFT010000162.1, on the reverse strand, counting down.
CCCCCGGCCCGGCCCCAATATCGGCGGGGGCAAAGCCAACGGCATCGAATCCCAGCTCCAGCGCCTTGGCGCGGATGGCTTTGCTGGTTTCAAGTGGGTTTAGTTTCAGATGCTTATCCGCCATGATTGGTTCGGCCCTTGCTTTTTTGGCTCCGACACATTAAATCCCCGTTATCAATAGCTTAAAACACCGACACAGACAAAGATGGTAATAAAATGAACCTTCGCTACACCGCGCTCTATATCGCCCTTATCGTAACCGTGAACTACGCATTTAGCGTGGTTCCATTGGTCGAGCTTCCGGGTGGAACCCAATGGCCGCCGGTGGCATTGCTGGTAGGTTTTGTTTTTGTCGCCCGTGATTTCGCCCAGCGCGAAATTGGCCACAGGGTTTTACTGGCAATGATAGTCGGTGTGGTCATCAGCTATTATATGGCCGATCCATTTGTTGCCGTGGCCTCAGCCGCCGCATTTATGGTTAGCGAAGTTGTCGATTGGGCGGTTTATACATTTACCAAACGCCCACTTTCCGAACGGGTTTTGTTTTCGTCCGTCGCCGGTGCGCCAATTGATAGTGTGGTGTTCCTTGGTCTGCTTGGCTTCGCATCGCCCCTTGGCATTGCGTTGATGTCGGTGTCCAAATTAGTTGGCGCGCTAATCGTCTGGCGGATGATACGTAGCCGCGAACAGCGCGGATCTGTTAGCGCCTAAATCTCATCCATCGCCACAAGCGCTTTTTCGGCCCGTCCGGCATCCGACCATTCCATCATGGCGGGGATTGCCAGCACCGTGTCCATATAGGCACGCGATATCGGGTCAACCGGGGCGGCGTGGGTGGTAAGGCGGCTAACGATGGGCGCGAACATGGCATCGGCATTGGTGAAATGGCCGAACAGGAAATCACCATCTGCCTTGGTGCCAAAACTTTCCCGGCATTGGTTCCAGATTGCGGTGACCCGGTTTACGTCATCCATAACGCCGGGCTTATCCAGATTAACGCCCGCGTGGGACGCACGAATGTTCATCGGCATATAGGTTCGTAAATTGCCAAAGCCCGCGTGCATTTCCGCCGATATGGTGCGGGCCATTGTCCGGGCGGCAATATCGGTTGGCCACAGGTTTTTTTCCGGCCACTTATCGGCAAGGTATTCAAGTATGGCCAGCGATTCCCAAACCTTGATGTCGCCATCAATTAAAAGCGGAACTTTTTTGGTTGGTGAAAATTCGGATATGGCGTTTTGCCATTCGGGGCCAAAATCACCAAACTCGATTAGCCTTTCATCAAAATCAATCCCGGCAACGCGCATGGCTAACCATGGGCGCAACGACCAACTTGAATAATTCTTGTTACCGATAACCAGTATTGGTTTTGTCATGTTGATTTAACCTCTGCCTTTATAGGGCGCTACGCCCTGTTCCGGTATCCATACACCCTTGGGCGCTGGGCCGGTTTGATAAAATACGTCTATGGGGATGCCGCCACGCGGATACCAATAGCCACCGATGCGCAACCATTTGGGCTTGGTCGCCTTAATAATTTTTTCGGCAATGGAAATGGTGCAGTCTTCGTGGAATGCACCATGATTGCGAAATGATGTGAGGTACAGTTGTAATGACTTGCTTTCAACAACTTTTTTTGTCGGAACATAATCAATTACAAAATGGGCAAAGTCCGGCTGGCCGATTAAGGGACACAGCCAAGTAAATTCAGGCGCAGCAAAACTTAGCAGGTAATCGAGCTTGCCCTTGGGGTTGGCAACGGTTTCCAGCACCGCCGCATC
>DAOWFT010000065.1 GCA_030637845.1 Thalassospiraceae bacterium | reverse complement strand
TTTCATCACAATATTTACTTCGTCCTTCGTGGAGTTACGTTATTCCTGGGATGTCCTGGGCAAGACGCTGGCTTATGCGGCGTCATTGGTTCCGGAAATATCTGACGACATTGAACGCATCGATAGGGCCATGCGCCTTGGCCTAAACTGGAAATGGGGCCCGTTTGAGCTTCTCGATAAAATTGGCCCGGCGTGGTTTGCGGCAAAGCTGGATGAAAGCGGAATTAACGTACCGCCCCTACTTAACGCGCTGGGTGATGACAAATTTTACAAAATTACAGATGGAAAAATTACCCAGTTTGATGGTTCCGGCTATGAGCCAATTATCCGAGCCGAAGGAACGCTTCTTCTTTCGGACATAAAACTTGGAAGCAAACCTGTATTTTCAAACAATTCCGCAAACATCTGGGATATCGGTGATGGGGTGGCCTGCCTTGAATTTAACTCCAAGATGAACTCCATAAACCCGTTCACCCTGATGATGGCCTCCAAGGCGGTAAAGTGTTTGCCCAAAAAGGGTTTCAAGGCATTGGTTATTTATAACGAGGGAAGCAATTTTTCCGTCGGTGCCAATATTGGGCTGTTTCTTGTGGTCGCCAAGCTGCGTATGTGGCCGATACTAAGGTGGATACTCTCTCAGGGGCAGCGAACCATGGCCAAGCTCAGGTTTGCCCCCTTGCCGGTTGTGGGCGCGCCATCGGGGATGGCCCTTGGCGGTGGCTGCGAAATGCTTCTTCATTGTGATCGCATTGTTGCTCATTCGGAAACCTATGTTGGTTTGGTTGAGGTCGGTGTTGGCATTATTCCCGGATGGGGCGGATGCAAGGAACTTATTTGTCGCTGGCAGGCGGCAACAAACCGCCCCGGCGGCCCAATGGTTCCGGTGATGAAAGCATTTGAAACAATCGCAACGGCCAAGGTCGCCAAATCCGCATTTGAGGCCCGCGAGTTTATGTTTCTTAGACCCGATGATGAAATAATAATGAACCGCGACCGGGTCTTGAGCAAAGCCAAGGACACCGCCTTGAAAATAGCCAATAATTACACCCAGCCCGAACCCTATGAGGTTTCCCTGCCGGGGCCGTCGGGTCGGGCCGCGCTTGAAATGGCGCTACGTGATTTTGCCAACAAGGGAATTGCCACCCCCCATGATGTTACCATCGGCAGGGAACTGGCATGGGTTTTAAGCGGTGGTGAAACAGACGTAACGGAAACATTGAGCGAAAATGATTTACTAAGGTTGGAGCGCAAGGCATTTATGCGTTTGGCCAAAATGCCTAAATCACTTGCCCGGGTTGAACACATGTTAAAAAAAGGAAAGCCGCTCAGAAACTGAGCCATAGCTAACAAGGGGTAGCAAATGACAGTTACAATAATAATTATCCTTATTGCTTTTGCCGTTGCCGCTGCGTTGGCCTATATGGGGCGCGGCTATTTTGCCTGGGTTTCATTTATTGCGCTGGGAATATTCGCATGGTGGATGACGGGTGTTAACTCACCCATGGCATTCAATATTACGCTTGGGGTGTATCTGTTTTTTGCGATTTTATTTGGCGTCCCGGCCATCCGTCGCTTTGTTGTTTCCGCGCCAGCAATGAAGATGGTTGCATCAATGTTGCCCGCCATTGGCGATACGGAAAAAATTGCGCTTGAAGCGGGAACGGTCTGGTGGGATGGCGATCTTTTTTCCGGAAACCCCAACTGGCAAAAACTTATAGATTTTGAAGTACCCGAGCTTAGCCTTGAAGAACAAAAATTTATGGATGGCCCGGTTGAAGAACTGTGCGCCATGATAGATGACTGGGAAATATATCAGGCCCGTGACCTTTCACCCGAAGTATGGGATTTTATAAAAAAGAACAAGTTTATGGGAATGATAATTCCCAAAGAATATGGCGGGCTTGGGTTTTCTGCCGCTGCCCATTCTGCGGTAATCACCAAACTATCGAGCCGTTCCGTCACCGCATGTATCACGGTCATGGTTCCCAATTCACTTGGCCCCGGCGAATTGCTGGTTCATTACGGCACCAAGAAACAAAAAGACTATTACCTGCCCCGGCTTGCCGACGGAACCGATATCCCCTGCTTTGCCCTGACCGAACCCCATGCCGGTTCTGATGCCGCCAATGGGCGCTCGGTTGGTATTGTCTGCAAGGGGATGTGGGAAGGAAAAGAAGTACTCGGCATCAATCTTACATTTTCCAAACGCTATATCACGCTGGCCCCGGTGGCGAGCGTTGTCGGGCTCGCGTTTAACCTGAAAGATCCAGATTACATTCTGGGTGATGGTGAAGATATTGGCATAACCTGTGCGCTAATTCCCGCCACCACGCCGGGAATAAAGCTTGGCGACAGACATGACCCGCTGGGGGTTCCGTTCATGAACGGCCCGGTTGAGGGTAAAAATATATTTGTTCCCATAGATTTCATAATCGGCGGGGTTGAAAAGGCCGGCGGCGGTTGGCGCATGCTGATGGATAGCCTTGCCTCTGGACGCGGCATTTCGCTGCCGTCGTCATCTACCGGGGCGGCAGAAATATCATGTCGTGCGGCTGGAACCTATGCGCTGGTACGCGAGCAATTCGGCCTGCCCATTGGAAAATTTGAGGGCGTGCGCGAAAAATTGGGTCGCATGGCCGGCATGGCATACGTAATGAACGCGGCCCGCAAAATTACCGCATCAGCAATTGATGCAGGCGAAAAACCAACCGTGGTTTCGGCCATTGTAAAAGCATACATGACCGAGGGAATGCGCCAATCGCTAACCGATGCCATGGATATCCACGCCGGGGCCGGTATCAGCGGCGGCCCGCGCAATATATTTGCCCACGCCTATACCTCGATTCCCATCGGAATAACGGTTGAGGGCGCAAATATTCTCACCCGTTCGTTGATTGTGTTTGGTCAGGGTGCAATTAGATGCCACCCGTTCGCCTACCCCCAAGTAGAAGCCATAATGGAAAATAATTTGAAAGCAGCTGATGAGGCGCTTTTCGGCCATGTTACTCACGTTGCCAAAAATTCAATGCGGGCTTTCTTTTTGGGGCTTTCCGGCGGCCTTGCGCTGGAGGCACCGGTTAGCGGGCCTGAGGCAAAATATTACAAGCGCCTAACCCGTATGTCGTCGGCGTTTGCATTGATTGCCGATTTTGCGTTGATGACATTGGGTGGTGCGTTAAAGCGCAAGGAATATATAAGCGGACGCCTGGCTGATGCCTTTGCCTGGATGTATCTGGCATCAACTGCATTAAAAAGATTTTACGATGAAGGATCACCCGAAAGCGAACGCCCGCTGCTTGACTGGGTCATGGCGCACGCCCTTTATCAGATTGAAAGCTCGCTTACTGGTGTTCTTGTCAACCTGCCCAACCGGCTGGCGGCTGGGGTTGCATCAATTCTTGCTTTCCCTCTCGGCCCCAGATATCAACCCCCTACCGACCGCCAAGTTGATGCGGCGGCGGCGGCTTTGCTGGATGATGATGGAATTGTACGCGAAATGCTTAGCCGTGAAATATACATACCCCACGCAAGCAGCCCCGGATTTGGGGCGCTTGAACACGCGCTGGATTTAATCACCACCGCCGGGCCGGCAATTGCAAAAGTAAAAAATGCCCGCAAAAAAGGTGAAATCGAAAAAGCGCCCATGCTGGAAATGGCAATAGCTGCGCGAGCCGGTGAAATTATAAGCGACGGTGAACTAGGTGCCATCAAGGCCGCAGAAGAAGCGCGCGATGACGTGGTGCAGGTAGATAGCTTTGCCCCGGATGTTTATAAAACGCTGCGTTGATGGCTTAGGGCTAGAGGGCAATATTGAACACAAAGCCCTGCTTGTTCACGCTTTCTCGCTCGTAAAAACGGTGCGCCTGCTCCCGGGCAAACCCGCTGCAAAGCCTTAAATTATTACATTTATCATTTATGGCCTCATCTTTGGCAAAGGAAAGCATGCCCTTTCCAATACCGCTGCTTCGGTAGTTTTCATCGACCACCAAATCATCAACATAAAGCGAACGTCCCCACGCCAGATCGCTCAGGATGCGCCAACCAATGGCACCGACGATACGGCCTTCCTGTTTGGCCACAAACAACCTATAGCCATTTTTTCTGGCGTCAGCGACCCTCAATTCAAATGTCTGCTGGTCAATGGAAGATCGAAGCTGGCTCATTACCTGCCATGCTTCAGAAATTTCTACAGAACTTTGGCATTCACTAATTTTCATCTTGCATACCCAGACCAGTATCGTTGATGCACATCTGGTTGCGACCAGATTACTTTGTTTATCTAAGGTCATCCGGATGGATGAAATCATCCTGAAAGCAAGGGCTGTTAATTGGGCTGAATGCCGCCTTTAGGTGGTCGATTGTCGCCCTGATGCGCGCGACCGCATCGACTTCTGGATGATAAACCAACCAGATGTCATGCTGAACATGAAGATCAATCTCAACCGGAACTAATGATGTATCCAGTACCGCCATATAGGTTGGCAGCATCCCCAACCCGGCACCAGACAACAAAGCCTGATAGTGCGACGTGCTGGTGTTTGTTGAAACGGATACAAATCCTTCGCGCGGGGTTTCTGGAAACAATCTATCAACGGCATCAAAATCCAGTTGCGGGGAAAGCTGTTCGATAATCGTATGTTCCGCTACGCATTTAAGAGATTTTGGTTGGCCGTGTTTTTTTATGTATTCCGCCGATGCAAAAGGCATGACATGCATGCGACCTAATTTTACCACCTTAAGTGTGGGGTTTTCGGGCCGTACAAGCTGTATCGCTATATCGGCATCACTATCCAAAAGATCAGCAACGCGCATGGTGCAGTTAATTTCAGCAATAACGTTTGGGTTTTCTTTCTGGAACTTGACCATTTTTGGGGTGACCCAATAGGCACCAAGGCCTTCGGTGACGGAAATTCTCACCCGCCCCTCAAGTGCCGATTGATCGGAGTTAGATATATATTTTAAACCCAAAGACGCCTGTTCCATTTGGGCAGCAACCCTAAGCAATCTTTCGCCGTCTTCGGTTAATTGAATGCCCTTGGCGTTGCGAATCATCAGCAGGCAATCAAGCTCATGCTCCAGAGTTTCCACATGCCGCCTGACGGTATTAAGGGCCATCCCCAGCTCTGCCGAGGCGCCGCGAAGACTGCCGTGCCGGTTAACCACAGAAAAAACCCGAATAGCATTCCAGTCCAGCCGTTCAACTGGAACAACGCTTGGGTGTTCATATTGCCGAACACCCTGTTTCACATATTTATGCATCCAAAACCCCCAGAGGTTTTCATAATAGCTCAAATGCA
>DAOWFT010000129.1 GCA_030637845.1 Thalassospiraceae bacterium | reverse complement strand
TATTTTCTCCTGCTCCCGGTTGGCTGCCTCCTGAGCCGCCTTTTCTTCCTTGCGCCTTTTCATCTCTAGGGACACATTCCAATCCGTGACCTTCTTTCCAAGCAAGGCCTTGATCTTATCGAGTTCGCCCTGCTTTTTCACATTCGCCAACAGATTATCCCGTTCTATTACATCAAGCACCGCCAATGATGCCGCACAAGCGGTGGCATGACCCATATAGGTATGGCCGTGTTGGAAAAATCCACTACCGCCCATCAGGGTTTCAAAAATTTTGCTTGATACCAAAAGCGCGCCAATTGCCTGATAGCCCGCGCCCAACCCCTTTGCGGTGGTTAGCATATCTGGTGAAATACCATCTTGTTCGCAGGCGAATAATGTACCGGTGCGACCCATGCCGCACATGACTTCGTCAAGTATCAGCAATACACCGTACTTGTCGCAAATTTCACGTATTCGTTTAAAATATCCGGGAACAGCAGCCACCGCACCTGCGGTCGCGCCGACCACTGGCTCGGCAACAAACGCCGCAACTTTTTCCGTGCCTACTCGTAAAATTTCGTCTTCTAATTCTTGCGCGGCGCGTAGGCCGTATGCTTCCGGGCTTTCATCATTTTTTTGATGGCGATAGGCATAACACGCCGAAATATGACTGACGTTGTTCATAAGTAATGGTGCAAACGGTTCACGCCTGAGCATATTTCCGCCGGTTGCCAGCGCACCCAGGGTATTGCCGTGATAGCTTTGTTCCCGCGCAATTATGTGCGTGCGCTCGGGCTGGCCGGATTCGAGAAAATATTGCCGGGTTAGCTTTAGCGCCGATTCCATGGCTTCGGATCCGCCGGATACTAAATAGGCCCGGTCCAGACCGTCGGGTGCTAGTGATGTCAGGCGATCGGCAAGATCCTCCATAACATGGGTGGTAAAAAAACCACTGTGAACAAACGCCAGCTTGTCTGCCTGAGCATGCATTGCCTGCCTGACCGTTTTATCGCTATGGCCCAGACAAGACACCGCCGCACCACCACAGGCATCGATATAACGGTTTCCCTTGTCGTCAATTATGTATATGCCGTCTCCACCAACGGCGTAGGGTAGGGGGGTTCGGGGCGTGCGATGAAACACATGGTCCATTTAATCTCTCCCAACTGTGCGGCTATTGCCACAGTCCGTGATGGCGACCTACACTAAAGCACACCCACCATCATGGGCATATAAGACATTTTTGGGAGGCAAAATAAATGCTGAAATCTTTGAAATACGCCGCTATGGGCATTTTAGCCCTTGGTCTGGTCGGTGGCGTTTCCAAAGCTCCAAAAGCAGCAGAAACAATAACCCTTAAACTGCACCACATGATGCCCCCGGTCTCGCATACGAATATGAACATGCTGGTTCCGTGGGCCGAAAAGGTAATGAAGGAATCCGCTGGTCGCTTGAAAATAGAGGTTTATCCCGCCATGCAGTTGGGCGGTAGGCCGCAACAGCTGGCCGATCAGGCCCGTGATGGGGTGGTCGATATTGTCTGGACGCTGCCGGGATATACCCCGGGACGCTTTACCAAGACCGAGGTGTTTGAATTGCCGTTCATGCACAACAATACAACGGTAACAAATCTTGCGCTCAATGATTATGTGCAAAAGCATGGTGAAGAGTTCAAAGATTACAAGCTAATCTCTATTTTTGTTCATGCCGGACAAGTTTTTCATTCATATGACCCTATTCGCAAAGCAGCTGACATAAAGGGAATGAAAATTCGTACCCCCACACGCACCGGTGGGTGGTTAATCGAAGCCATGGACGCAACACCCATTGGCGCACCTGTGCCGAAAATACCTGAAATGCTATCTAAAAGAATTGTGGATGCGGTAATGATACCTTATCAGGTAACGCTTCCGCTCAAGACCGCTGAAATGGTGGATTATCACACCACCCTGGGCGATCCCAAGGTAAAATATATCAACACCTCAACTTTTATGTTGGCCATGAACCGGGCAAAATACGACAGCCTGCCACCTGATTTGCAAAAAGTTATTGATGATAACTCGGGCGAAAACATCGCTCGCTGGTTGGGTGAAATATGGGACGCGGCAGAAATACCCGGAATGGAAAAAGCGGACGAGTCTGGTGAATTAATTACCATGTCCATAGATGAGACCGCCAAGCTGCGCGCCATGACCGAGGTTCCGGTGATAAATCGCTGGATTGCAG
>DAOWFT010000049.1 GCA_030637845.1 Thalassospiraceae bacterium | reverse complement strand
TATCTGGGAAGGCGATGACCCAGAAGTTTCAAAAAACATTACCTATCAAGAATTGCATGACGAAGTTTGCAAACTATCCAACGCCATGATCGCGCGTGGAATTAAAAAAGGCGACGTTGTTACGATTTACATGCCAATGGTTCCAGAAGCCGCCTATGCCATGCTGGCCTGTACCCGCATTGGTGCAATTCATTCTGTTGTGTTTGGCGGATTTTCACCCGATGCATTGGCCGGTCGCATTAGTGATTGCAAATCAAACTGCGTTATTACCGCCGACGAAGGCCTGCGCGGGGCAAAGACAATACCATTAAAAGCAAACACCGATGCGGCAATTGAAAAGTGCGGCGGGGTCGATACCGTGTTTGTGGTTAAGCGTACTGGCGGCGACATCGGCTGGGTTGATGGCCGCGACGTTTGGTATGACGAAGCAACCGTCAATGCCGACACAACATTTACCCCGGTTGAAATGAACGCCGAAGACCCAATGTTTATTCTTTATACATCTGGCTCAACCGGCCAACCCAAGGGCGTATTGCACACCACTGGCGGTTACATGGTTTATGCATCCATGACACATCAATATGTTTTTGATTATCATGACGGTGATGTTTATTGGTGCACCGCTGATGTTGGCTGGGTTACCGGCCACAGTTACATTGTTTATGGGCCGCTTGCCAATGGTGCCATTACGTTGATGTTCGAAGGCATTCCAACATACCCAGACAGTAGCCGTTTCTGGCAGGTATGCGACAAACACAATGTAAATATTTTTTACACTGCCCCCACCGCAATTCGTGCGTTGATGCGCGACGGCGAAGGCCCGGTTAAAAAAACATCCCGCAAATCAATTCGTTTGCTGGGAACCGTGGGTGAGCCCATAAATCCCGAAGCGTGGATGTGGTACTACAACGTGGTTGGCGAAGGCCGCTGCCAGATTGTTGCTACTTGGTGGCAGACCGAAACCGGCGGCATTATGATTACACCGCTACCCGGTGCGACCGCGCTTAAGCCCGGCTCTGCCACGCTCCCGTTTTTTGGCGTGCGCCTGCAAATTGTTGATGCCGATGGCAACGAACAAGAAGGAGCGTGTGAAGGAAACCTTTGCATTGTTGATAGCTGGCCCGGGCAAATGCGTAGCGTTTACGGTGACCATGAGCGTTTCGTGCAAACATATTTCTCCACCTATGCCGGAAAATATTTCACCGGCGACGGCTGCAAACGTGACGAGGACGGCTACTATTGGATTACCGGACGGGTTGATGATGTTATCAACGTTTCCGGCCACCGCATGGGCACCGCCGAGGTCGAAAGCGCGCTGGTTGCCCACCCCAAGGTTGCCGAGGCCGCCGTGGTCGGCGCGCCGCACGATATAAAAGGCCAAGGCATTTACGCCTACGTCACATTGAACGCCGGCGTCGAGTCCGACGATGAGCTAAAGAAAGAGCTGGTCGGCTGGGTCCGCAAGGAAATCGGCCCCATCGCCAGCCCCGATTGGATACAATGGGCACCGGGGTTGCCGAAAACCCGTTCCGGCAAAATTATGCGCAGAATCCTGCGCAAAATTGGCGAAAACGATTATTCCAATCTGGGCGATACCTCGACCCTGGCCGACCCGGCGGTGGTGGATGATTTGATTGAAAATCGCCAAAATCGTTAGCTAGCAGGCATGACGCCCGCCGGATTCTAATGTGGGGACATATTGCCCCCACGCCCCGGCGTAGTGGATGATTTGATTGAAAATCGCCAAAATCGTTAATATATGCTATGGATAAACCCAAGAAACACCCCTAGGCGGCCTACGCTAGGCGGTCCCAAGGTGGCCCACATATTTAAACGGCGAAGGTCATCCTACAGATCTTCGCCGTTTTTTTTTGCCATATTTTTAGATTTTTAAAAATCCGTGCAGCGGCCCTTTTGCTCCCAATCGCCATAGCGGGTTGGCTCCGGGCCTGCCGGGCCGCCTGTTTCTTTGGCAATTTCTTTGGACGCCTCTTTAGGCGGCCCCTCCGAAGGCTTGGAGGACTTGGCAGGCTTGGTAGGCGGGATATTTTTTCGCTGTTCCATGCAAACAAGTGTAACTCAGGGGCCCTTCATGGTATAGGGGTCTTAATTTCAAGAACCTTAAACGGAATAATATTTATGCCCCGTAACAGTGCCGTAGAAATAATTGAAGCCGTAATAGACCGCAAGCGCGCCCTTGATGATGCTGAAAAAAACGCCAGCAGGTTTGGGAGCTTAAGCTCCCGAGACCGCGCCCTGACCATCGCCATTGTAAAAACCACCCTTAGGCATCTGGGCGAAATAGACGCCATTATTGATGCCTATCTTGAAAAACCATTGGGCAAAAAATCAGGTAGCATTCGCCATATAATAAGAACCGGCCTGGCCCAGTTTTTATTTTTGGGTATACCCGAACACGCCGCGGTTTCAGAAACCGTCGACCTATGTGTCGGTTCCGGTGGAATGCCATATAAAAAACTGGTCAATGCAATTTTACGCCGGGCCACTCGCGAAGGTCGGGCGTTACTTGAAACACTGGACGCGGCAAAGTTAAACACGCCGGCGTGGTTGTGGGATAGATGGGTCCGAACCTATGGCGCAGATACCACACGGGCCATTGCAACCGCACACATGGATGAGCCACCGCTTGATCTGGCGGTAAAGGAAGATGGCCCCGGTTGGGCAAAAAAATTAAATGGTGAGTTCCTTCCCACCGGGGCGGTACGCATTAGACCCAAGGGCGTCATCAGCGAAATCGAAGGTTTTGCAGAAGGCGCATGGTGGGTGCAGGACACCGCCGCCCAGTTGCCGGTACGATTGCTGGGCGATGTTTCTGAATTAAACGTAATTGATCTTTGCGCCGCACCCGGCGGAAAAACAATGGAGCTTGCCGCCCTTGGTGCGCGGGTAACGGCAGTTGACCGTTCGGAAAAAAGACTGGAGCGGGTAAGGGAAAATCTGGAACGCACCGGATTGTTCGCCGAAACCGTGGCCGCCGATGCCGCCACCTGGCGACCAGAACATCTGGCCGATGTTGTGCTGCTGGACGCGCCCTGCTCATCAACTGGAACCATTCGCAGGCACCCGGATATTGCCTATACAAAAAGTACCGGAGACATTGAAAAGCTGGCTGGCGTACAGCAACGTTTGCTAGAGGCCGCGGTAGAAATGGTAAAGCCGGGCGGAATTATTGTTTATTGCAGCTGTTCGTTAGAACCGGAAGAAGGTGAAAACCGCATAGCGGACTTGATTGCCAGCGGTGCCGGGGTAAAGGAATGGCCGGTTACAAATGTTGAGGCCGGTGGTTTTACCGATCTTTTAAATGAAAACGGTCAGCTAAGAACCCTGCCCAGTCACATGATTGATATGGGTGGGATGGATGGATTTTTTGCCGCCCGCCTCAAGAAACTTTAAGCAAAAACTTTAGTGGAAAAGCTTTAAATGGTTCTGGTGCCCATAAAAAAATCAAAGGCTGATAAGGCTGATAAAAAATCCCGTGGTGGATTTGTTTCGAGCGCGCTTTATCGCGGGCTAATAACCAGCCCCATTGCCGGGCCCATAACCAGCGGACGGGCGGGGCAAGCAATTCCAAATATGTGGCCGGGCAATCCTGAGCGCGGGCGCGAAATAATGGACAATATGTTCGAGCATATGGGCGAAGCGCACCGGGTTGCAATTGCGAGCGCCCTGCCCGAACAGGCATCAAAAAAATGGCTCAGGTGGTTTCATTCCTTTGCTTGGCTGGCGGATTTAAAAGCCCTTGGCGGTGACGAAGCCGCCCGGTTCGCCGTTATGCGAACCAGCGAATGGATAGAGGCCAACCGGGTCTGGGATGAATACTCGTGGGCCAAAGACATAACCGCGACCCGTATTTCCAACTGGATGATTAGCTGGGATTTTATAACCGGAAAAGGTTCCGAGCCTGAGTTTAAAAAACGTGCGGTAAAAAGCCTGATACGCGATACCAGACATATAATGAAAAGCGGCGGAGAAAATGACGCAGGCTTTACCCGCCTGCACGCGCTAAAGGGATTTGTCGTTGCCGCCCACGCATTGTTTGCCAAGCCCCGACTTAAAAGCGAAAGCATGAAGCGCTTTGCAGCCGAGGTCGGGGCGCAAATATTGCCCGACGGCGGGCACATAGAGCGCAATCCACAGGTATTGGCGCTGGCGCTAAACGACCTAATCGAAATTAAAAATATGTTGGCAAGTCTGGGGGAAGACGTGCCCGGATGGCTACAAAATGCAATTGACCGCGCCGCACCAATGCTGCGCATGTTGCGCCACCCCGATGGCGGGCTTGCACTTTTCAATGGCGCCGGTGTTGGCGACAATGGCTTTCTTGATCAGTTGCTTTTACAAAGCGGCTCCACCGCAAACACGCCCATGAGCGCACCCCACAAGGGCTTTCAGCGGCTTTCATCCGGAGCTGCCCATATAATAATGGATACCGGCATTCCCGGCGGCTGTAGCGGCAGAGATGTTCGCCACCATGCCGGAACATTAAGTTT
>DAOWFT010000164.1 GCA_030637845.1 Thalassospiraceae bacterium | reverse complement strand
TGATGACGGTGTGCACTTCCTGCTGGACTATGTGGAAGACAGCTTCACGCTGCATTCGTCGCTCATCCGCGCGGCATAAAATTAAAACCCCCCGGCTCCATTTTCAGGAACCGGGGGGTTTTTATTGGTAGCTGGAGGCAGACTTGAACTGCCGACCTCGGCATTATGAGTGCCGCGCTCTAACCAGCTGAGCTACCCAGCCACAACACGCCATAAACCTTGGCGTGGCGCCCGTATTAGAGCCTGAAAGCGGTTGCTGTCAAGTGTTCCGCCCCCATAAAGCTCAACTATTGTAGAGGATTTCAGCCGTCATTAACGTCTATCACCGTGCGGCCGCGGATTTGGCCTTTGAGTATCAGCCCGGCCAGTTCCGGCAAATCGGCCAGGGGCCGTACGGTAGTAAGACCATCCAGCTTTTCCATGGGCAGGTTTTCCGCCAACAGGCGCCAGCCCTCAAGCCGGCGGACATTGGGGCAATGAACGGAATCTATGCCCAGCAAATTAACCCCCCTGAGCAGGAACGGTATCACCGTGGACTCGAGCTTAGGCGATGCCACCAGCCCCACCGCGGCGCAGCTTCCGCCATATTTCATCGCTGCCAAAAGGTTGGCCAATATTGGCCCGCCAACATTATCGATGGCACCGGACCAACGTTCCGATGCCAGTGGGCCACGGGGGGCTTCTTCTAATTCGCTCCGCGAAACAAGCTCGGCCGCGCCAAGGCCTTTTAAATATTCGTGGGTTTCCTCTCGTCCCGTTCCGGCAGCGACCAGGTAACCAAGGCTTGCCAGCAACGCCACCGCAACCGAACCAACCCCGCCTGCGGCGCCGGTCACCAAGACCTCGCCTTCTGCTTCGGGACTGAGCCCGTGGTCGGTCAAGGCCATAACCGCCAACGCCGCGGTCAGCCCGGCGGTGCCAATGGCCATGGCCCGTTTTGTATCCAGCCCATCGGGTAATTTAACCAACCAATCAGAATTTACGCGCGCCCGGGTTGCAAACCCGCCCCAATGGGCTTCGCCCACACGCCAACCGGTGCATACTACCTTGTCGCCGGGTTTGAAATCGGGGCTTTCGGAACTTTCAACCGTGCCGGCAAAATCCACACCCGGTATATGGGGATAATTTCTTACCAGCCTGCCGATGCCATTTATTATCATCCCGTCTTTGTAATTAAGCGATGAGTATTCAACCGCAACGGTGATGTTGCCTTCGGGCAGGTCGCTAAGGTTAAGGGTTTTGAACGCATGGCTTACCTTGCCGTCGTCTTCATCCAGCACCAGCGCCTTGAATTCATCAGATTGGGTGGCTTGGGTCATGGTTTCTCCGTTATTTTTGCTTGATTGGTTGGCGAACTATTTGCGCATTTTGACAGTAGTTTTCCCGTGGTCAACAGGGAAAAAACCCAAAAAAACCACAAAAATAATGCGTTTAATCAAGTGCTTGAGAATAGCTAAAAACGAGCGTAACGTTCTCGGGCAATAAAAAGGGATAAATTAAAGGGAGGAAGAAAATGAAGATTAAGTCAATTTTATTTGCCGCCGTAGCGGCAATGACCATCAGCAGTGCGGCAAGTGCGGCGGAGAAGGTTCGCATCGGAACCGAGGGTGCATACCCCCCATTCAATCAAATAGATGCTTCCGGCAGGGTTGCCGGATTTGATGTTGATATAGCCAAAGCGCTTTGTCAGCAAATGAAGGTAGAATGCGTTTTTGTTATTAATGACTGGGACACAATCATTACCGGTTTGCAGCAAAACAAATACGACGCAATTGTTGCATCCATGTCCATCACCGCAGAGCGCAAAAAAGCGGTTGATTTTACCGATCGCTATTATTCAAATACGCTTTCGGTTGTGACCAAGGCCGGAAGCAGCACCAACATTGGAAATCTTTCCGGTAAAAATGTTGGCGCACAACGCGCAACAATCAGTGCGCAGTATCTGGAAGACAGCGTTCCCGGTGCCAAGGTAAAACTTTATGACACACAGGAAAACGCGTGGCTTGATCTTGCCGCTGGTCGTGTTGACGCCATTGTTGCAGATACCCTGCCCAGTGCTGACTGGATTGGCTCTGACGCCGGCAAAGGTTTTGCCATTAGTGGTGATGCCATTGATATCGGCGACAAAATCGGCATTGCAATTCGCAAGGGTGATGGCCTTAAAGGCAAGCTCAACAAAGCCATTGCCGCAATTCGTAAAAATGGTCGCTACAAAGCCATTAACGACAAATACTTCACCGTGGATATTTACTAATAAATAATGCGGTAATTATAAAAAACCCGTGCTGGATGATTAATACATTCCGGCGCGGGTTTTTTTATTTTACAAATAAATCATGATTGACCTACACGGATTTGGCGACCAACTGCTTTTCGGCACCCTAATGACCATTAGGGTGGCGGCGGGTGCGCTTGTCCTTGGCCTTATTCTGGGGCTTTTGGGTGCGGCTGCCAAACTTTCAAATTCACGCATTGCTCGTGGAATGGCGGGTTTTTACACCACCGTAATTCGCGGCCTGCCGGAATTGCTGGTGGTTTTAATTATTTATTTTGGCTCGTCATCAATCCTTACATCGATTGCCAGGCAATTTAGTGATGCCAAGTTTGTCGAACTAAGCCCATATATGTCCGGTGTTATTGCGCTGGGACTTACGTTTGGCGCATACGCAACAGAGGTTTTTCGCGGAGCATTCTTGGCTATTCCGGCCGGTCAGGGCGAAGCCGCACGCGCACTTGGCATGCACAGCTGGCAGGTGTTTCGTCTTGTAACGTTACCTCAGCTTTGGCGCATTGCCCTACCCGGACTTGGCAACCTGTTTTTGGTGTTACTAAAAGATACCTCGCTTGTATCCATCATTGGTATTGAGGAATTAATGCGCCAAACCAAAATTGCGGTTGGCTTCACCAAAGAGCCGTTCACATTTTATTTTACCGCAGCCATCATCTATCTTTTGCTAACCATTATTACAATGCGGGTCCTGCACAAGGCAGAAATACGTGCCAACCGCGGCATTGAAAGGTCGCATTCATGATAGATTTTGCGACCATATGGAAGTATCTGCCGAAAATTATTGATGGCGCAATTACCACCATCGAGCTGATGGCGTTGGCATTGTTAATTGGTGCAGTAATTGCGGTACCGATTGCATTAATGCGACTTTCAAAAAACCGCATCCTGCGCTGGCCAGCTTATGGTTATATTTTCTTTTTTCGCGGCACACCCCTGTTGGTGCAAATATTCCTTATTTATTATGGACTGAGCCAGTTTGAGGCAGTACGCGAAAGTTTCGTGTGGAATATTCTTCGCGAAGCTTACTGGTGTGCCATTATTGCATTTGCACTTAACACCGGTGCCTACACCGCAGAAATATTGCGGGGCGCAATTAGTGCTGTTCCAAAAGGACAGGTCGAAGCGGCAATGAGCGTAGGCATGAGCCCGGTGCGTACATTCAGGCACGTGGTTTTTCCACAGGCAATCCGCATCGCGGTTCCGGCATACGGTAACGAAGTAATCTTAATGCTTAAAGGGTCGGCCTTGGCTAGCACCATTACCCTGCTTGATATTACCGGCATGGCGCAAACCATTATTGCGCGTACCTATATGCAGACTGAGTTTTTGATGGTTGCTGGATTATTTTACCTTGGCATAACATTTGTTATTACCCGCGGATTTAAATTGCTTGAATCCCGCATAAACCAACACCTGAAAATGGTAAATTGATTTTTATTTAGCCTTGCCCAGTCGTCCTATTTTTATATAAGGCGCAATCTCAACGGCAAGTGCGCTTATAAATATCAATCCACATCCGGCTAACGCCATAACGTCAAGACGTTCGCCCAAAAACAACGCCGCAAATAATGCCGCGAAAAGCATTTCCGAGCTCATTATTATTGCGGCGGTAGCGGGATGGGTGTGACGCTGGGCCACCACCTGCATGGTATAGGCAATGCCAACGGAAAGAACGCCGGCAAAAAAGATTTCAAACATTGCATTTTCCACCCCGGAAAAACTGACAACTTCAAACATTAAGGACAGGACGGTTCCGAATATACCGCCGATTAAAAATTGGGTTAACGCCAATGCAAGCGGTCTGTCGCTACGCACCACATAAATGCCTACCATTGTTATATGCAACGCCCAGAAAACTGCGCTTAACATTACCCAATAATCGCCGTTTGAAAATTCGCTCAAGTTTCCGCCATTAAGCAAATACGCACCGCCGATGCAACCCACGGCAGCTGGCCAGACAATAATTCGTGGCCATGTCCGGAACAAAACCAATGCCAATATGGGGACCAGCGGAACATAAAACGCGGTTAAAAACCCGGCGTTGGTAACCGATGTGTCGATTATGCCGATTTGCTGGGTAGCGCTTGCCACAAACAGAACTACACCCGTCATGACAAAAACCAATACATGGTTTTTGGAAAGCGGTGTGGGGGCGCGTTTGTGCTCGCGTAATGCCAGCGGCAACACAACCATTGCGCCCAGAAAAAACCTGATTCCGGTAAAAAACATTGGGCCTATGGCGGTACCCAATGCGGCATCGGCGCCGATGAAGGCCGTTTTCTGTGCAACAAAGGTTGAGCCCCAGATCATCGCGGTTAACAGCAGCATAAGATGTGCTTGAAATCTGGACACGGGATTATCTTTCTTCTAAGAAATCATCCAGTTTATTTCGCTTCCCGCCATGAATGGTGAAACTTTTTCGCCACCACCAACGTCAATAGTTTCCGGGATTTTCCATGTTTCGCGGTGCAGGGTTATTTCATCACTGTTTGCTTCCATCCCATAAAATGCCGGCCCATTAAGGCTGGCAAAGGTCTCGAGCTTATCAAGTGCGCCGGCATCGTCAAACACGCCCGCGTACATTTCAATTGCCGCGGGGCTTGAAAAAATACCGGCGCAACCACAGGCGCTTTCCTTGGCGTGAACCGTATGCGGCGCGGTATCGGTTCCAAGGAAGAAACTTTTCTCGCCCGAGGTTGCGGCCTCGATCAATGACAAGCGGTGGCCTTCGCGCTTGGCTATGGGCAAGCAATATAAATGGGGACGAATGCCGCCCCTGAACATATCGCTACGATTAATCATCAGATGATGGGCCGTAATGGTGGCGCCAACTCGCGGGCCCTGCGCCCTGACAAAATGAACCGCCTGCGATGTTGTGATGTGTTCAAACACAACCTTTAAGGCCGGGTGCTTGCTAAGCAGTGGTTCCAACACCCGGTCAATAAATACCGCTTCACGATCAAAAATATCAATTTCCGGATTGGTGACCTCACCATGAACCAAAAGCGGCATGGAAAGTTCTTCCATTTTTTCAACCACGGCTGAGATTTTTTCTATATCGGTAACGCCACTTTCGGAATTGGTGGTCGCACCCGCCGGGTATAATTTTGCTGCCGTAAACACCCCGGTCTTGAAACCGTTTTCAATATCGGCTGCGCTGGTATTATCGGTCAGGTAGGCAGTCATCAACGGGGTAAAGCCCGATCCGCCAGCGGACTTGCTGGTGGCGTTTATTATGCGCTTGCGATACGCGGTTGCATCGGCCGTGGTGCTAACCGGTTTTTTCAGGTTTGGCATAATGATAGCGCGGGCAAATACATTTGCCGTAAAGGGCGCTACCGCTAAAAGCATTTCATCGTCGCGCAAATGAACGTGCCAGTCATCGGGACGGCGAATTGTAATGCTGGAGGGTGATGTCATTTTTTAATTATCCAGAGGATAGTTTTAATTATCTTATGTACGGCGGCCTGTCGTCCTTGCGCCACTCTTTCCAATCCATGCCTTTGCGGCGCATGAATTCGCTGGTCATGTCGCGAACACGTTTTACCATATAAAGTACAGTCGTGCGCATTATCGGGTCAATTGAATCCAGTCGCTTGACAAATTCATCGCGAGAAATGCGAATTGCGATTACATCCGTACGCGCTAAAGCCTGTGCCATGCGCGGGCCATCATCAAACAGGGCCATTTCGCCAAAGGCATCGCCCTTGCCCAAGGTTGCCAGCAACTGGGGTGATGATGTGCGAACCCCTTTGCGGATTTCAACGTTGCCTTTAAGTATGAGATAGGCGGCGTCGCCAATGTCACCTTCATCAAAGATGGAGGTATTGGCCATGAACTTGGCTTTATCAAATCCGTGGGTATCGCCATTACCATCAATATCCAAAGGCTCGTCCGGGATTATCTTTTTGCCGTTATCATCTGGTTCTTTTGTATCGGTCATGTTTTCTATAATTTCAGTATTTTAGCCTTAAGAAAAGGGTCTTCGTCACACCCCATTATAATATTAAATAATATCAAAAACAGAGCCCTTTGGGTCGCTCCCTACAATGTGAACCTGATGCCATACGGCATAAAAAAGC
>DAOWFT010000102.1 GCA_030637845.1 Thalassospiraceae bacterium | reverse complement strand
GCGAAACAGCGGAAGGGGAGCATTGGCAGCTACGGAGGATTTCGTCAACCGTAACTGGTTCGGGGGAAAGCAGGCCCATCACCTTGCCCCGGGTTTTGTCGGTCTCGCCGTCGTTTGTAGCTTCTGGTAATTTTTCATTATATTTCAATGGGTTATTTTCATCTTGGGAAAGCCCGGGCGGCGTCCGGGGCAGGGTCTCGAGGGCCTCAAAAATATCTTCTGCTTTTTCCGTCAATTGTGCGCCTTCGCGGATAAGGCGGTTGGCGCCCGCACTTCTGGGGTCAATGGGCGATCCCGGCACCGCAAACACCTCGCGGCCCTGTTCCAACGCCATTCTGGCGGTGATCAGGGAGCCTGATTTTACCCCCGCCTCAACCACCACGGTGCCGCGGGCCATACCGGAAATAATCCTGTTGCGCCTGGGGAAATGCATAGCCTGCGGTCTGGTTCCAAGGGCAACTTCGGATATTACCGCCCCACCGTTTACAATCTTTTCATAAAGATTTTTGTTTTCCTTGGGATAAATTATGTCGACCCCGCCACCAACCACGGCCACCGTACCGCTTTTTAGGGAGCCAAGGTGGGCGGCTTTATCAACACCCCGGGCCAGCCCTGAGATAACCAAAAAACCACCGGCACCAATTTCACCGGCAATTTTTTTTGCAAAGTTTTGTCCGTTTAGAGACGAGTTTCTTGCACCGACTATGGCAACCGCTTTTTTTGCCAATAGTGATTTGTTGCCCAATAGCGAAAGCACCGGCGGTGCATCGAATATGGTCGCCAGCAATGGTGGATAGGCGGGATCAAGCCGGGTAATTATTTCCCCGCCCATTTTATGTAGGGCCTCTATCTCGCGCTCCGCTTTTTCTTTTGGGAACGGCTTTATTTTTTTGCCGCCACGACCCGAAAGCTTAGCTACGCCTTCAAGCGCAGCTTCGGCACTGCCAAAATTTTCTAATAATTTATAAAATGTAATGGGCCCGACATTTTCGCTGCGTATCAGACGCAGCCAGCTAATTTGGTGGTCAAGCTGGCCATCAATCAGGTTTGGCAGATTTTTTTCCAATTTTGGTTTCCTCGCCTTTAGCTAAGCGCCGGATGTTGTCATGATGGCGGGCCCAAACCAGTACCGCCAAAAGCGCAGATAAAATTATGTGTTGTGGCGGGGCTAGAAAATAAGAAAAAGCAGGTGCCGCACCCAGTGCAACAAGTGCCGCCAGCGATGAATAGCGCGTTATGGCCGCAACCATCAGCCACGTGGCAATTACCGCCAGACCAACCGGCCATGCGGTTGCCAGCAAAACACCAATGGTGGTGGCGACACCCTTGCCGCCACGAAACCTTAACCAGACCGGGAAATTATGCCCCATAACCGCCCAAAAGCCTGCGGCCAGTTCGGCATGAACACCGGGGATGAAATACTCCACCGCCAATGCTACCGCACCACCTTTGCCAATATCAAAAACAAGCGTCAAAAAAGCGGCTGGTTTGTTTCCGGTGCGAAGCACGTTGGTTGCGCCAATGTTGCCGGAACCAATTTCACGTAAATTGCCAAGCCCAAATGCGCGCGCAAACACCAGACCAAATGGGATAGACCCCACAAGGTAGCCGATAATTCCCGCAGTAATATGAAGCGTGGCCATGATTTTACCTTTTTTAAGCGTCCAGCTTGAACACTGTGCGGGCATCAATCACGGTTCGCAATATCCGGCCCTGCACCGGGCGTTCGTCAAACGGGGTGTTCTTGGCCTTGGAGCGCAGCTCATCGGCATCGACCTTCCAGCCTTGTTCCACATCAAACAACACAAGGTCGGCGGGCGCACCTTTTTTCAGACGGCCGCCGGAAAGACCCAAAAGATCAGCCGGGCCGGAGGTAATCATGGCAAGGGCATCAATTAAACCGATGTGGCCGTTGTGAACCAGTTCCAGTGTTATCGCCAGTAATGTTTCCATCCCAACCCCGCCGGGTGCGGCCTGGGCAAAGGGCAGGCGTTTTTCGTCTTCGTGGCGCGGCGTGTGATCGGATGCGATGGCGTCGATTGTTCCGTCTTTTATGCCTTCAATTATGGCGCCCCGGTCATCTTCGCTACGCAGTGGCGGCGATAGTTTGGCAAAGGTGCGATAATCACCTATGGCCCCTTCGTTGAGCGCAAAATAAGGCGGTGCGGTGTCGCAGGTTACGCTCATGCCGGCAATTTTAGCGGCGCGTATGGCAGCAACACTTTCGGCCGTAGATATATGGGCAAAGTGTATTCGCCCGCCGGTGTCTTGGGCCAAGCGCAGGTCGCGTTCTATTATTAATATCTCGGCCAGTTTGGAAATACCGGGAAGGCCCAGCCGGGTTGCGGTTTCGCCTTCGTTCATGGTCCCGCCCTCGGCTAGGCTTGGGTCTTCGGGGTGCTCTATAATCATCAGGCCAAAGGTGGCCGCGTATAAAAGCGCTTGGCGCATGGTTTGGGCATTGCCGATGGCGTTGTTGCCGTCGCTAAAGGCAACCGCGCCGGATTTGGCCAGCAGGCCCATTTCAGAAATCTCAACCCCTTCAAGCCCCTTGGTGATGGCGCCGTAGGGATAAATTTTTACCAATCCCGCCTTGCGTGCGGCCCGGGCGACAAACTCCACAACCGAGCCATCATCAATGACCGGGTTGGTGTTGGGTAGGCAAACCGCCGAGGTAACGCCACCGGCGACAGCGGAGCTGCCGATGGTTTCAAGGTCTGATCCTGACATGGTTATGCGCATATCGATCAAACCGGGGGCAAGGCACGCACCCTTGCAATCAATTACCTTGGCATCTTCGGGCACGGAGTTTTCAAACAAACCTGCGCCAAAGTCGGCAATTGTTTCGCCGTCGGTTAAAACTCCGCCCATTGCATCTAGCCCGGTTGCCGGGTCAAGCAGGCGGGCGTTTACAAATGCGGTGCGTTCCAGCGGTTGGTCCAATTTTATATTCATTGTGACGATCCTTCGGCTGAAAGATTGGCGCACAGAACCTCAAGGCAGGCCATTCTAACCGCCACACCCATTTCAACTTGTTCACGAATTGCACTGCGACCGATATCGTCGGCCACGTCAGATGCAATTTCCACTCCGCGGTTCATTGGCCCGGGGTGCATGATAAGCGCGTCCGGTTTGGCATTTTCAAGTTTGGCGTAATCAAGCCCGAAGAAATGAAAGTATTCGCGGACCGAGGGGAAGAAGTTCCCCTTCATCCGTTCGGTTTGCAGGCGCAACATCATAACTATGTCGCAATCTTTAAGGCCCGCTCCCATTTCGTGAAAGACCTCAACCCCAAGGCGTTCAATCCCGGCAGGTATTAGTGTTTTTGGTGCAATCACCCGCACCCGTGCGCCCATGGCGTTTAACAGGTGGATGTTGGAGCGGGCGACGCGCGAATGAAGAATGTCTCCGCATATTGCAACCTGCAGGCCCTGTATCTTTCCCTTGCGCCGGCGAATTGTCAGGGCATCAAGCAATGCTTGTGTCGGGTGTTCGTGCCTGCCGTCGCCTGCGTTTATAACCGCGCAGTTAACTTTTTCCGCCAGTAGTTTTACGGCACCGGCATCATTGTGGCGCACGACCAGAACGTCCGGGTGCATGGCGTTAAGGGTCATGGCGGTATCAACCACCGTTTCACCTTTTTTGATGGAACTGGTTGAAACCGACATATTTATAACGTCGGCACTTAGGCGCTTGCCCGCCAGCTCGAACGATGTCCGGGTCCGGGTTGAGTCTTCAAAAAACAAATTCATGACGGTGCGCCCGGAGAGGGTCGCCAGTTTGTTGTCGTGGCGACGGTTCAGCTCAACAAAGCTGTCTGCACGGTCAAGGAGGAGGGAGATTGCAACGGGAGAAAGTCCTTCGATGCCAAGTAGATGGCGATGCGGATAGGCACTAAAATCGAAAGCTCCGTCGTTCATCAGGGCGGACAATACACCCAACACGGTTTTTTTCGCAAGTCTTATGGGTTTTGGGTGGGTTTCAGGTGGTTTTTTCGGTTAAAAAGCCAATAAATCAGCCATTTAATCTTTATTATCCGGCGTCACCGCATCAAGCGCACCCTGCAGAATGTAGGTGGCGGCAAGTTTATCAACCACTTCCTTTCTGCGCTTGCGGGTCATATCAACATCGCCCACCAGAACGCGCTCTATGGCCGATGTGGAAAGCCGTTCATCCCAGAACGAAACCATTATTTCAAATTTAGCAAATATGTTTATTGCAAAGGTTCTGGCCGATTGGCAGCGGGGGCCTTCTCGCCCATCCATGCTTACGGGCAGGCCAATTACCATTCCACCGACATTAAATTCATCAATTATCTGTTTTAGGCGCAGGGCATCGGCTGTAAATTTGGTATGTTTTATGGTTTCAAGCGGGCTGGCTATTGTTCTGGACACATCTGACAGGGCCACACCGATGGTTTTGGTGCCCAAATCAAGCCCCAGTAGGCGCTGATCCTTTGTCAGCGCGGCCTTCATATTGTTCAGTTCCATTACAGCCATGGTTAGACTTATAATCTCAATATTCGCTAACTGAAATAGCCCAATGAATATGAACATAAAAAATAGCGCATATCCAATTGTCTTTGTGGTCACGGCTCTTGCCATGGGCGCATCGCTGGCGTTTGCCCAAATGGATGGGCCGGCAATTCCCGGCGAACGCCCCGATGAAGCGGTTGAGGGCAATATGGATCAACCCGAACCGCCCAGCGCAGACCCGGAAGCGTCACCTGAAATAGTCAAAACAACAGCCTCGGTTATGGGTTTTGAAATAATTCCCAAAACAGGAACCTATGCCATAACCGCAGATGCCAATGTGCGCAAAGGCCCCGGTACGGAAAATAAGGTAATCGGCAGCCTCAAACAGGGCAAACGCGTGCAGATAGTCGGCCAAGCGGAAGGCAAAGATTGGTATGCGGTGTCAAAGGATGGCGAAATACTGGGCTTTGTTTATTCGAAAATAATGCTTCCGGTTGTCGACGGTACTTTGAGCGAAGAAACTCGCGGCGTGTTAATGCAAAAAGGTGCCGTTTGCGATTATCGTTTTCGTTTTGAAGGCAAGACAGAAGTAGAAGGCGGAGCATTTGATACTTCTGATTATGAAATTCGTTTTCGTTGCGCTGGCGAAAAAGGAGAGATTGTTTTTTATTCCCATATGTTTTTGACCGAAGCCGCCATTAAAAAGAGCTTTCATCAAATATCCATGGACGTTCGTTCAATCGGCGATGGAATGGAAAAATATCTTACGACCAATTTTCTTTATGACCCCAAAACAGGCGAGTTGAAATTTGATGGTCATTCTATTCCAAGATTTGCCGCATCCCCGGAGATGGAAAAAATTAACGTCAAAACATTTCAGGAAGCCTTGTTGTTGGTTATGGAGACCTCTATTTCCAGTTGGACCGACGATGCCTGGGACAGCCTGTTTGCTAAATCCGCTAATTAGGCCATAACCCGTCCTATCCTTGGGCCTTGCCCCACTGGCCCTTGGGCCTTGCCCCACCGGATTGGCAGTGTTACTTTCCGCGCCCAAACCCAAACAAAGAATTAAAAACCAAACCTGAGGCCACCTCATGTCAATCGACAAGGAAACAGTACAAAAAATAGCCTATTTGGCGCGTATCCGCGTTAGCGATGCCCAGTTGGAACCGCTGGCTGGCGAGATATCCGGTATTCTCGAATGGATTGAACAGCTTTCCGAGCTCGACACCGATGGGGTTGAACCCATGGCCAGTGTCGCCGAAATGACCTTGCCCATGCGCAAAGATGCCGTAACCGATGGTAACTGTCAGGCGGCGGTGCTTAAAAACGCCCCCGACAGCGAAGACGGCTTTTTCGCCGTTCCCAAAGTGGTTGAATAGGGTGATTGAATAATGACTGAACTTACCCAACTCACCATTGCCAAGGCCCGTGACGGATTGGAAAATAAAGATTTTTCCGCATCCGAACTTGCCGAGGCCCATATCAAGGCGATGGAGGACGCACGCGGCCTAAACGCGTTTATTACCGAAACTCCGGAAATTGCGTTGGAGCGGGCGCGCGAGGCCGATACCCGCCGGGGAAAAGGTAAGGGCAAGGGCGAAGCCCTTGGCGCCATGGATGGCATTCCCATTGCCATAAAAGATTTATTTGCAACCGAGGGCGTGCTGACCACAGCGGGCAGTCACATTCTTGATGGGTTTGTTCCACCATACGAGTCTACCGTTTCGGCCAACCTGCGTTCGGACGGTGCGGTAATGTTGGGCAAGGCCAACCTGGATGAATTTGCCATGGGTTCGGCCAACGTTACGTCTTATTACGGGGCTGTAAAAAATCCGTGGAAAGCAAGTACCGGCAAAAACGCCGGCAAGGACCTTGTCCCCGGCGGCTCAAGTGGTGGTTCCGCCGCCGCCGTGGCGTCAAACATTGCCATGGCCGCAATCGGAACCGATACCGGCGGCTCCATCCGCCAGCCAGCCAGCTTTACCGGCATTGTCGGCCTCAAGCCCACTTATGGGCGTTGCTCCAGATGGGGTACGGTTGCCTTTGCCAGCTCGCTCGACCAGGCAGGGCCAATGACCAAAACCGTAGCCGATGCCGCCATAATGTTGCAATCCATGGCTGGCTATGATGCCAAGGACAGCACCTCTGCCGATATTGCGTTACCGGATTTTGAAAAAGCCCTTAGCGGTGACATCCGTGGCCTGAAAGTTGGTGTGCCAAAAGAATACCGCCTGGACGGCATAGACGAAGAAATAACCCGGCTATGGGATAACGGCATTAGCTGGCTGAAAAGCGCAGGCGCTGAAATAATCGAGGTATCATTGCCGACCACCAAGTATGCGCTGCCGACATATTATATTGTGGCGCCGGCTGAAGCATCGGCCAATCTGGCGCGCTATGACGGGGTTCGTTTTGGCCTTCGCGTTCCCGGCGAAAGCCTTGATGATTTATATCGAAACACCCGCGGCGAAGGTTTCGGCGACGAGGTTAAGCGCCGTATCCTTATGGGAACATATGTTCTTTCAGCCGGGTATTATGATGCATATTATATGAAGGCCCAGCGGGTTCGCACATTAATCAGCAATGATTTCAAAAAAGCATTTGCCGATGTTGATGTGTTGCTAACCCCAACCGCGCCCAGCGCCGCGTTTGCCATTGGCGAAAAACAAGACGACCCCATTGCCATGTACCTAAACGATGTTTTCACCGTTCCCGCATCATTGGCCGGGCTCCCCGGTATTTCCATCCCAGCCGGGCTTAGCGTCGATGGCCTGCCACTGGGCTTGCAGCTTATTGGCCGTGCTTTTGATGAAGAAACTCTTTTACGCGCAGCCGGCGTACTGGAAACCGCTGCTGATTTTACCTCTAATTCGGGGGGGCTCAAATAATGGCATACACAATCACAGGCGAAACCGGTGAATGGGAAGTAGTTATTGGGCTGGAAGTCCACTGTCAGATAATTTCCAATGCCAAATTGTTTTCCGGTGCCGCAACTGATTTCGGGGCTGAACCAAACACCCAGGTTTCGCTGGTCGATGCCGCCATGCCGGGGATGCTTCCGGTTATTAATGAAGTATGTGTCGAGCAGGCGGTTCGTACCGGCTTGGGCTTAAACGCAAAAATAAATCTGAAATCGGTCTTTGCCCGTAAAAACTATTTTTATGCCGATTTGCCGCAGGGCTATCAGATAAGTCAGGCCGACCAACCCATAGTCGGTCACGGTATTATCAAAATAGATTTGGCCGACGGTTCAACCGTTGATATTGGGGTTGAACGTCTGCACCTTGAACAGGATGCGGGCAAGTCGATGCACGACCAAGACCCCAACCGCACCTTTGTCGACCTTAACCGTTCGGGCGTTGCCCTGATGGAAATTGTTTCCGATCCCGATATGCGCTCCCCCGAAGAAGCCGGCGCATATATAAGAAAAATACGCTCAATCGTGCGTTACCTTGGAACCTGTGATGGCAATATGGACCAAGGCTCCATGCGTTGCGATGTAAACGTATCGGTCCGCCCAGT
>DAOWFT010000165.1 GCA_030637845.1 Thalassospiraceae bacterium | reverse complement strand
CATAACGATATTGAAATGGAGCGGGCGCTAAAGCTTGATACGCCCCTTATCGGTATTAACAACCGTAACCTTAAAACCCTAGAGGTCGATACCGCCACCACCGAAGAACTAGCCGACATGGTTCCCGATAATCGCATGATAGTTTCCGAAAGCGGGCTTCATACACCGGGCGACCTTTTACGAATGAAAAATGCCGGGGCCAGTTGTTTTTTAATTGGCGAATCATTAATGCGCGAAAACGATGTAGAGCAAGCGACCCGCACATTGCTGGCAGACATAATTTAAAGGCAAAACGTATGAGCGACCTTACCCACATAGATAAAGACGGTAATGCCCAAATGGTTGACGTTTCGTCCAAGGACGCAACCGAACGCACGGCCACCGCCAAGGGTTCTGTAATTATGTCGGCCGATGCGCTTAAGCGCATTTCCGCTGGCGGGGTTAAAAAAGGCGACGTACTAAGCGTTGCTCAATTGGCGGGAATTATGGGCGCCAAAAAAACGCCCGAGCTTATCCCCCTTTGTCACCCCCTGTCGCTATCATCGGTAAAGGTGGAGCTTGCAATTAATAATGACAGAAACGCCGTCGATATAACCGCCACCTGCAAACTGGTTGGTAAAACCGGGGTTGAGATGGAAGCATTAACCGCAGTATCCGTTGCGGCGCTGACCGTTTACGACATGTGCAAGGCAATGGATAAATCCATGCGCATTACCGATATACGCCTTGTCCATAAAGACGGCGGTAAATCGGGTGAATATGTGGCCGATTAAGCGATAAGCTTTATTTAGGCCACTGCAACCGAGACTTCACCCCGGAAATAGAAGTGTTAAGCAGCAACAGCTCGTTTAAAGAAAGCTGGCGTCCGCGAAAACGTATGGCGATTGCCTTGGCTTCACGGCCCTTGGTGGTTCTGGTTTCGATGGAATATTCATAACGGCAAACCATAAGCCCGCGAAAGGATTCTTCCGGGGTGGCCGTTCCATGGGCTGATTTGATAGCCGGAACCGTATAATCAAAGGTTAGCGAAACATTTTTTATATTTTCAACGTCCCAGCCCCGCAGCTTTACCATCTCAACATCGCTAAAACCCTTTGACAGTTTTTCAAGTGCC
The DNA here is from genome assembly GCA_030637845.1 of Thalassospiraceae bacterium. Lineage (GTDB taxonomy): Bacteria > Pseudomonadota > Alphaproteobacteria > Rhodospirillales > Magnetovibrionaceae > DAOVVL01. Next base: position 3,308 of record DAOWFT010000165.1, on the reverse strand, counting down.
GCCACGCAATGTTCGGCCTCGGGGTCCGGGGCTTTTTTTGGAACCTCCCCACAGGCGGAAATAAATACCAGCGAGGCAAGCAGCCCTGCGGCCATAAACCGGCGATTTTGTGATGGGTTTATATAATTATACGAATCCATAGGCGCATTATGCGTTTTACCGGGTGTTTATGCCAGAAATCATAGAGAAATCATGGAGAAATCATCAAGCGATCAGCCAAAAACTGGGCCTTGACGATAAATGAGAACTAAAGTAGAACATTGGGTGACGTTTTTGTTTTGTTCTATTTATTGATAGACAATAAAGGTGACCAAATGCTGACCAAAAAACAGTATGAGCTTTTATCCCTTCTCAATACCCGCATCAAGGAAACCGGCGTTCCGCCGTCGTTTGATGAGATGAAGGATGCCCTTGGCCTTAAGTCGAAATCCGGCATCCACCGGCTTATTAGTGGGCTCGAAGAGCGTGGCTTTATTCGCCGCCTTCCCCACCGTGCCCGTGCGCTCGAGGTTCTTAAACTTCCTGAAAATATGCTCGATGCTTCCGATGGCGCTACCGCCACACCGGAAATTATTGCCGGAAATGTTATCCGTGGTGATTTTGGGACGGAGCGTTCGCAGGATTTTGCCGGTGAGAGCAAAGAAGACGGCGAGGCTGTCTCGCTTCCCATGCTTGGGCGCATTGCTGCCGGCACGCCCATAGAGGCAATTAGCGATCCTTCTAGTTATGTTGATATTCCCGCATCCATGTTGGGCGGTGGCGAACATTTCGCTCTTGAGATCGATGGCGATTCAATGATTGAAGCCGGTATCTTTGATGGCGACATGGTGATCATCGAACGCACCAATAAAGTTGATAATGGAACAATTTGTGTTGCCTTGGTTGATGGCGAGGAGGCGACCCTTAAAAGGCTTCGCCGCAAAAACAATTCCATTGCACTGGAACCCGCCAACAAGGATTTCGAAACCCGCATTTTTGGACCCGACCGGGTTGCTGTTCAGGGGCGGCTTGTTGGGTTAATCCGTAAATATTAATCAATTGCCCTTAATAAATCACCCTCAATCAATTACCCAGGGCCTATTGCCGCGCCGTTGATTTACCGTTTCCACGGTAATGCCATCATCATTTAACCAAAATGCATAAGCACCATTTTTTCTCAAATCATTTGTGGTGATCAAATGCGAAACACCGCTGCAACTTATGTCCCCCTCGCGGCCATAGCTGGCAACCTCTATCCCCCGATTAAGGGCAAATAATATGTCGGAACCACTGGCGCAGTCTTCGGCGAATGCCTGCGCGGTTTTAGCGAACGAAATCTTGCTCCCGTTTTTTTGATAAATACAGCCAATTGCATCGCAGGAAATGCCATCGGTTATTCCATTTTTTGGCCACTTTCCCTGGGTGCCATAAAGACCCGCACGACGGAGCCATATATTTCTCTCGAACCTTGCCTGTCTTAGGGTGGAAACCATATAACCGCCCTCATCCGTTTTTACTGCGGCCAACTTTGCACTTGCCGAAACAAGAATGTCCGGTGACGGTAAAAAAAGCGAGCTCGTCATCCCCACAATAATTATTGGAAATCCTGCAAGACGTATTTTCCCTCTCCATATTGCGGCCCATAAACCACCCATCACCACCAACACCAGCCCCCATACGGGGAATGCCGGTGTCACCCTGACCGCGCCGGGTATTGATGAAACCATTTTGGCAACGCCGATTACCACCTCAACCCCGACCCCCATTACATGGAGGGCAATACCTTCAAGGCCAAAAGGCATAAGAGCAAATGCACTAACCGCCGCCGGCATTATCCAAAGTGCGGTAACCGGCACGGCAACAAGATTTGCAATTAAACCAAACGTTGCAACGCTGTTGAAATGAAATGCGGCAAAGGGTGCGGTTGCCAACCCCGCGATCAACGTGGTCAACGCCACCCCAAGCACATAATAAGATATTTTTCTAAAATGTGATTTTTGCTGATTGCGATATTTATCGCGATCCCTGAATTCTTCGTAAAATGCCACCAACGCAACCACGGCGGCAAAGGAAAGTTGAAAGCTTGCCCCCAGTATGCTTTCGGGTGAGATTAACAAAATTACCATGGCCGCCCACGCCACCACGCGCATTGAAATGCCCTGCCTGTCAAAAACGACTGCCAGCAAAACAAATGCAAGCATAAGAAACGCCCGTTGGGTCGGTATGGTTGCGCCGGAAATAAACGCATAGGCCAGCGTGCCAATCATGGCTGCAATTGCCGCCCATTTTTTAACCGGATACCTAAGCGCCAACCCTGGAACCAGAACCAAAATTGCCCGCACGGAAAAAAACAATATCCCCGCAACCAGCCCCACATGGAGCCCGGATATTGCAAGCAAATGCGCAAGACCGGAATTGCGTATTGCGATCATGGTGTCGGTTGGTATGGCCGCGCGATCGCCGGTCATTAGCGCACTGGCAACGCCGCCTTTTTCACCGTCAAGAACCGAGCGAACCGTGTGATTAATATATTCACGCATCCTTTCGATTATAAAAGGTATGGATGACGCGCCCGATGTCGGTGCCCTGCCCTCAATTATTGCCGGGCCAAATGAAAAACCAACTCCGCCAAGGCCGCGAAAATATGACTGACGCTGAAAATCAAACGCGCCCGGCATCGCCGGCGGCGATGGCGGTTTGAGGGTTGCCCGAACACGTATCCAGTCGCCGCTGGCGAACTGCGGCTGCCTTCCCTGCAATACAATGCGCACCGAATGGGGTGTTTTATCCGGTGCCATGGTGCTTATTTGCAGCTTTTCAAGGGTGACGCGTTTTGATTTGGGCCGATGCTCGACCTGAACCACCTGACCGCTGACATCAACCGGGCCGATTTTTTTTGCAAGTAGCGGGCTGCCTACCGACCAGGTGGCAAGTTGCGCCGCGCTAAACCCCAGCCCAAACACAATTACGGGAATAAAAACAAGCGTCAAAGAATATCTTTCGCCGTTTCTTGCCGTAAATGTAAATAATAACAACCCGGCCAACAGCACCGATATGGGCCCGGCCCACAAAACCGGTTCAAAATTGAGAGAAAAATAAGCCCCAATACCCACGCCGCAAAAAACCGGAACCCATAATATCCAACGTTCACGCTCGCTCACAAGGGCGCGGCCAAGCCCGGCTATCCACACTCGCGCCCGGCGAGCGAAATTGCTGGCGGTGTACTTTTTTATATCCGTTTGTTGGCTCAAAAGCCTTAAATCCCCATCGATAGCGCCCCATATGCCTTTTGGAAGAAGACATTAAATGTGTTAAACCCCACTCCAATT
>DAOWFT010000119.1 GCA_030637845.1 Thalassospiraceae bacterium | reverse complement strand
GGCTCAAGTGGTTGAATTGTTGCGCGACCTTCAGGCACGCCACGATCTCAGCTATCTTTTTATCAGCCATGACCTTAAAGTCGTGCGCGCGGTTGCCCACGAAATAATTGTTATGAAAAACGGGGTTGTGGTCGAACGCGGCAGCACCGAAAACATTACCCAAAACCCACAAGAAGATTACACCAAGGCATTAATGACAGCCGCATTTGATATTATTTAAAAAAACCTTTTTGATATAAGTATGGCAGCATGAAAATACTTTATATATCTGCAAATGACGCAACACCGTGGCGGCGTAAAATTGAAAAGATTTTACCCAAAGCTGATTTTTTGTTGTGGCCCGATGATGCGCCCGATGATTTGGGAAAAATTGATTACATCCTGACGTGGAAACCGGAGCCGGGGTTGCTGGCAAGGTTTCCCAATGTTAAGGCCATATTCAATATGGGCGCAGGCGTCGATGCATTGCTAGAAGACAAAGCCCTGCCGACAAATATTCCCATCGTTCGTTTGGTTGATCCGCTTTTAACATCGGGCATGGTTGAATATGTCGCCCATTGGGTGCTCCATTTTCATCGCCAGTTCCATACATATGCGGCCCAGCAAAAAAACCGCGAATGGAAAGAATACCCCCCGCCGTTTACCGCCAAGCGCGCAATTGGATTTTTAGGAATAGGTGAATTGGGTCAAGCATCGGCGGCGGCATTACAAGGGCTTGGCTTTAAAAACATCGCCGGTTGGTCGAGAAGCAAAAAAGAAATAAACGGCATAGAAAACTTTGCCGGCATGGACGAGCTTTCCGCGTTTATGTCCCGAACGGAAATACTCATAACCCTATTGCCCCTTACCGGTGATACCCGCGAAATAATAAACGCGGCCAATATTGCAAACCTGCCTGACGGGGCCTGCATAATAAATCCCGGACGCGGCGGTCTGGTGAATGATGATGACCTGATTGCGGCGTTAAAAGTCGGCAAAATTACAGCCGCGGCACTGGACACCTTCGCACCCGAACCATTGGCAGACGCCAGCCCCTATTGGGAAATGGAAAACGTATATGTTACCCCGCACATTGCCAGCCTGACCGTTGCCGGATCGGCGGCAACCGTAACCGCGAAAATGATAAAAAAAATAGAGGGCGGCGGTCAGCCTGAAAATATCATTGATATAACGGCTGGATACTAGCCCCGCCTGTTGTCTGCCAGTGCCTTGGAAACATCATCCAGCGTTTGTGAAGTCTTGGGGCCATAAAGAAAATCCATCATTGCCCCATCACGTTGCGAACGCGCGGTTAACATTAAATCATTTAAAAGCGAGCTCATTATCAAATGAAATTCGTTCTTGCCCAACGATGGGGCGGACGGGTTGGATTCGTTTAAATCTTCCATAAACTGAAACCGGGCGGTACTGAATTTACGGAACGATTGAGCAAAGCGAACAAGAACATTGTTTAGAAAATTCTTGTGATGGGGATTAGCATTTATGCTGTTAATTATTACGTTATCGCCCACACCCGATACCATTAATATTCTTTGTGCCTGATCGTTCAATTGATCGAACACCTCGGCCGTAAACAGGCGCCGGAGATAATAATCAATCCCGACAGAAAATTTCCGCTCTATGGGATTGGGGTTATGTTTTTTATCAAACGCATGGGAAAGCTTAACCGAAACCATCCTGAGCAAATGCATTTTGCGTTGCTCGTTCCCTGTGTGCGGCGCCGGCGGGGGTGATTTATTTATTTCGATTTCCGGGGTTTCGTCTTCGGCCGTTCCCGCTTCCCGGCAGTCGCTGCATATTGCGCTCAAACTTGCTCTGGCCGCGCGCGTGCTTTCATCGGCAATATTGCGGTCAATATGGTCTTTGTTTTCAATAACGAATTCAAACAGCTCGTTAACGATGCTATAAATTCGCTCAGAACCGTTTTGCCCATCTTGGCTCAACGGTTTTTCAATATCGCTAATGTCGTTCATTTTTCGGCGCCCCCACCAAAATAATTTGTCTTGTATAAAGACAATTCTGTCACAGTATTAATTTGCTCACAACTGCTCTCAATAACCAGTCGAAGAAAAAATCAGCCAATATGGCCGTAGGCAATTGCCAGCAAAAAACCTCCCAGCAAAATACGGTAAATAACAAAGGGGGTAAACGTTGCACGCCTCAGCCATGCCATCATCAAGAATATGGCAACAAACGCGGTTATGAATGAAAGAAAGGTAGCGACGAATACGCTTGTAGTCAGGCCCCCGTCGCCGCTCTGAAAAAGCTCGTAACCTTTGAGTGTGCCCGCGCCCATAATTGCAGGTATAGACAGCAACATTGAAAACCTAGCCGCGTCGGATCGCTCCATCCCCAACAAGCGACCAGCCGTCATGGTAATGCCCGAGCGCGATGTACCGGGAATTAACGCCAGCGCCTGCGACAGGCCAATTACAATTACGTCAAATAATTTAAGGTGCTCTATTCGTTTAAGGGTTAGGCCAAATCTGTCTGAAATCCACAGCACTACGCCAAAGCCAAGGGTCGCCCAACCGATTACCGTTATGGAACGAATACCATCTGTATATATGGAATTGACCAAGAACCCGGCTATCACCACCGGAATGGTGCCAAGGACTAAATACATGACAAGGCGGGTGCCGTCATTAAAGCCGCGACCTTTTGCCACGCGCCACAACCCGGTTAGCATCTGGGCGATTTCTTTTCTTAGATAAACCATCACCGCGCCCAATGTTCCCACATGGACGGCAACGTCGATTATCAAACCCTGATCTTTCCATCCCAAAAGCCACGGCACCAAAACCAGATGCCCGGATGAACTTATGGGAAGAAATTCGCTAATGCCCTGTACCAAGGCAAGAATTGCGATGTGCATTAATGGCAACGTCTATTGGCCCCTTTTTATCCCCAGCTTTAGCCCCCAAGGCAACATAGCTGGACTTTATCTTAAATATTCTTGTGCTCGCAAATAGCGGAAATCACAAGGATTTTAGGCTTGTTCAAAAAAAAGGGCAGGAATATTGTCCAAATAGTCCCGAATCGGTACTTTTTCCCGGAATTCTGCGGCTTTTCTTTTGATTTCAGTTCGGCTAATGTCGCCACCCCTCCAAATTATATGGGATTTTATAAAAAATATTTAATTTAAGCCGGGACACACACATCGGCAAACTTTTGAGAAAGACCCCTTAATATGAGAAAAGCAAGCGGCTTGCCCCCCCGTCAGGGCCTTTACGACCCGGCGAACGAACATGACAACTGCGGTGTTGGATTTATCTGTAACATCAAAAACAAGCAGAGCCATGACATCATCAAAAAGGGTCTGCAGATTCTGGTTAATCTCGACCACCGCGGTGCGGTCGGTGCCGACCCGTTGGCCGGTGACGGTGCCGGAATTATTATCCAGATCCCGCACAAGCTGCTGGCGGAAGAATGCTCAAAACTTGGCTTTGACCTGCCTGCGCCCGGTGAATACGCCGTCGGCCAGATATTCCTGCCGCAAGATAAAAAATCCCGCGCCATGTGTGAGAGGGCTTTTGAAACGGTAATTGAACGTGAAGGCCAGGTGTTGCTTGGCTGGCGCGATGTGCCGGTTGATAATTCATGTCTTGGTGAGAGCGTAAAACCGAACGAACCGGTTGTTCGTCAAATATTCATTGGCCGGGGCGAAGGCACCCCGCTACGCGGTGCGTTTGAGCGCAAACTTTACGTTATTCGCAAACAGTCACATCATGCTATCTGGGACGAAACCCCGGAAGAAGACCACGCCGGGTTTTATACCTGCTCGCTTTCGACCCGCACCATTGTTTACAAGGGCATGGTGCTTTCCGGAAACTTGGCAGTTTATTACAAAGACCTTTCCGATGAACGCGCCGAATCGGCACTGGCGCTGGCGCATCAGCGTTTTTCCACTAACACTTTCCCCAGTTGGGAATTAGCCCAACCGTTTCGCTATCTTTGTCATAACGGCGAAATCAATACGGTTCGCGGCAATATTAACTGGATGGCAGCCCGCAAGAATTCCATGGAATCCGATGTGCTGGGCAAAGATCTGGATAAACTATGGCCGCTTATCGGCGATGGCGCATCGGACAGCGCCACATTTGATAACGCGCTGGAATTGCTGGTTGCCGGTGGTTACAGCCTCGCCCATGCCATGATGATGATGATTCCCGAAGCCTGGGACAACAACCCATTGATG
>DAOWFT010000014.1 GCA_030637845.1 Thalassospiraceae bacterium | reverse complement strand
TCAGATGGCAGGCGAAACTTTTTGTTGGGTTTAACAAAATCGCGATAATAATTGATGGCACCCTCGACCAGTTTATCCAATATTGGCGCGCTTTCAGGGCTGGCATCGGGACGGTAGCGGGAAATGAAATTCCACAACACCTCCTTGTCCTCGGAATGACAGACGCTGGCCAGATTAAGCAATATATTAAATGAAAACTGCATTTCCGCCGCCGGTGGGTGGCCACCATGAATGTGCCAAGCCGGGCTGTTTAGCTGGTCTTTTTCTTCTTGCTCGGGGAACTTGGTGATGAATGTAAGATATTCATCGACGTTTTTGGGGATAACATCAAAGAACAGCCGCTTGGTGGTTTTCGGTTTTTGATACATGAACAGGCTGAGACTTTCCGGCGTGGCGTAACGCAGCCATTCTTCAACCGCAAGGCCGTTGCCTTTTGATTTGGATATTTTTTCACCGTTTTCATCAAGAAATAATTCGTACGTCAAATTAACTGGTGGGCGCCCGCCAATGGCCCGGCAAATGCGCCCGGAAAGATTTACCGAATCAATCAGGTCTTTGCCTGACATTTCGTAATCGACCTCCAGCGCGGTCCAGCGCATGGCCCAATCTGCTTTCCATTGTAATTTACAGGCACCACCGGTGACGAGGGTTTCAACTTTTTTACCCATTTCGTTTTCATAAACTATTGTTCCGGCATCAACGTCGCGTTCCAGCACCGGGGCTTGTAAAACCTTTCCCGTATCCGGGCAGATGGGCAAAAACGGTGAATAGGTGGCGCGGCGTTCAGGCCCCAATGTCGGTAATATTACTTCCAGCACCTTGTCATAATGGGCCAGAACCGTGCGCAGGGCTTTGTCAAAATGACCTGATTTATATTCTTCGGTGGCGGATTTGAAATCGTATTCAAAACCAAACTCATCAAGAAACGCCTGCAGGCGGGCATTGTTATGATGGGCAAAACTTTCGTGAGTACCGAACGGGTCGGGTACTTTTGTTAACGGCATGCCCAGATATGGTTCCATTGCGTCCTTGTTTGGAATGTTATCGGGAACTTTCCTCAGGCCATCCATATCATCGGAAAATGCAAACAGCTTTGTTTCAAGGCCGGTCAACGTGGCAAAGGCATTTCGCACCATGGTGGTGCGGGCGACCTCGCCGAATGTGCCAATGTGGGGCAGGCCCGATGGGCCGTAGCCGGTTTCAAACAGGACGTAGCCCTTTTCCGGCAATTTAGCCTTGCCCTCGCCACCCAATTTTTTTTCCAAAGCCCGGGCTTCGGCAAACGGCCATGCTTTTGAATGGCGCGCTAACTCGCGGGTATGGGCGGAAATGTTTTCTGGCTTGTAAGGCATTATCGGGCTTGCTCGCGGATTAGGTGTGAAAAAAGGGAAGTTAAAGGCCACGGCCATAAACGTCAATCAAGGCTTTCAAGCTTTGCTTTGGCAGTGGGTTATCCAACAAGCGGTCAGTTTTTCCGAGACCGAGTTCTGCCGCAGACGCCCTTTAAGCGAGCCAAAATCAACCAGATCAAGCGGCTGATCCTGATTGAAGCAGGAAAAGACTACTTTTTCCTCGCCCGTTTCCGGGTCAACGTGGCGTTGCAGGCACTGGGCGCATATTTCCTTCATCATGCATTGCATCGGGCTGTTGATGGAACCGATGCCCTGATGGCTGTCCTTGAGGAAATCTTTTAGTATTCCGTGGCGCGCCTCGGTTACTGCCTTCATCATCATGTCTGAGCCAATGGCGATTATGCGATCAACATCGCCCAAATCTATTGGCCCAGTGGGATTAGGCCCGTCAAATAATTCGCCGTTGCCGTAGGCGGCCATGGCCTCGACTATATTGCCGACAAATGCCTTGTCACCATCACGGCCGGGGCTAAAGCCGGGGTCTTGGTCCGAACACCAGATGATTGTGTCGGCGGCGGCTTCTATTTTTTCTGTGTGATAGCGGTCTTCGGTTTTTTTATAGGCGGCGAAATATAAAACCTTTGAGCCGGCGGCGCGGAACGCCTGGCCGATTGAAAATAATACCGCATTGCCAAGCCCGCCACCTGCCAGCAACACGGTTTCACCGCCGGGGGTTTCGGTGGGGGTTCCGGTTGGGCCCATCAAAATAACCGGCTCACCGGGGGCAAGTCCGGCACACAAATTAGACGAACCGCCCATTTCCAAAACGATTAACGAAACCGTCCCGGCCGCAATATCGGCCTCGGCCCCGGTGAGGGCCAGACCTTCCATCGCCATGCGGGTTCCGTGATTGATGTCGGCCATGGCCTCAAAGTTTTGCAAGCGGAAAAACTGCCCCGGTTTAAACGCCGCCGCCGCCATGGGGGCCTTTATCACAACCTCGACAATGGTCGGGGTCAGGCGGTTTACCGAAACAACACTTGCAACCAAACCCTGTTTCATGTTTTCGGCGATATCATCAAAGCCTGTTGATGTGGGAGAAACTTTTTGCAATTGGCTGCTTATTTTAACGTAGCCCTGCTTGGCGCTGGCCATGGCCTTGACCACGTTACCGGCAAAACTGGGGTGAAGGTCACCAAAGAAACTGACGGCCCGGCCATCTGTTTCAATATCGATCATGACCTCAACCTTTTCCGGTTTGTCGCTGCGTTCCGGGGTAACCTGATTTCCATTTTCATCAACCGCGCGGAAGTATTTTCCATCCATTGCGGCGAATGTTTCATCTTCGCGGGCCAGTACCGTGTTGGGCTGGGTGCCGGCCGCAACCAGCACGGCGCGGGCGGGCAAGGTCACCACATCGGCGGTGGCGATTAGCTTGCCGTTTTCACCAATTTCCTGGCGTTCAAATTTTACTCTTCCGACCCAACCGAACTCATCAACATCAATCCCAACCGGGGAAAGCAGTTCGACAAAACGGATACCTTGTTCAAACGCTTTTTCTATTTCTTCAACGTTTAATGTGTAGCTGGGGCTGTCGGTCATCCGCCGGCGATAAACTATGGTTGCGCCACCCCATTTATTTAACATTGTTGCTAAATCAGGATCACGGTTTTCGGATTTCGCCCGCGCCCGCTCTATGCGAATGGCCTGACCGTGGCTTAAAAACTCGGATGCGATTTCATGGTCCTCGGCCGTCCAGTTAGCCCGCAGCACGTCTTCACCCAGCACCGCCGATAACTCTTCAAACCGGGCGATAAACTTTTCGCACTGTGCCACGTAATAGGCCAAGCTTTCCGTTGCGGTATCTATGGCGGTTAAGCCACCGCCGATTATTACCGCCGGCAGACGCAATTGCAGGTTGGCAATATTATCGGATTTGGCCGCACCGGTTAGCTGCAGGGCCATCAAAAAATCAGACGCCTGACGGACGCCGGGGGCCAGGTTGTTTTCGATGCCCAATATGGTTGGCTTGCCCGCACCCATGCAGAGCGCGATATGATCAAAGCCCATGGCAAATGCCTGTTGCTTGGTGATTTGCGCACCAAAGCGCACCCCGCCGAACATGCGGAACTGTTCGCGCCGTTCCAACAGCAGGCGTTCAAGTTTAAGGAAGTTTTTGTCCCAGCGAACGGTTATGCCGTATTCGGCAACCCCGCCAAAGCCGGCTAAAATTCTCTCATCCAGTTGTTCGCAAATGTCTTTTACGTTTTCAATTGGGTCGAACTGAACTCGCTCGCCAAATGGGGTGGTGCCCGACACGGCGGCGTCCATTGGTTCTAGCTTGGCCCCGTCAATTGCCACCACGCTATGGCCATCGTTCATCAGGTGATGGGCAAGCGCACTACCGGCCGGGCCGGTGCCAACCACCAGAACCTTGTAACCACTACCCAGTTTTGGAACCGGGCGACGGATATTCATGGGGTTCCACCGGGTTAGCAGTGAATAAATCTCAAACCCCCAGCTAAGACCCAGTATATCTTTCAAGGCCCGGGTTTCGACCTCGGGTATATTTACCGGTTCTTGTTTTTGATAAATGCATGACTTCATACAATCATTACAAATGCGGTGTCCGGTTCCGGCGCAAAGGGGGTTATCAACGGCTATCAACGCCAGTGAGGCAACCGCATGGCCTTCTTTCTTGGCCTGATGCATTTCTGAAATGCGTTCTTCCAACGGGCAGCCGGTTAAATCAATTCCGGCATCGTTTTTACTAAACGTGTCGGTTTTTTTATCTAACAATCCCTTGGAACAGGAATCCTTGCCCCGGTCATGGCAGATTACGCAATAATTTATTTCGTCCAAGGCCCCGGTAAGATCACAACCCTTATCCGATAATTTAAAGCCATCGCGGTAATGAATGCGTTCCGGGGCAAAGTTTAAGGCATTTACGCCGGGGGTAATTTCAACCGTGTCGGTTTTTACCAAATTATCAGCATCAAGTTTTTGCGGCTGGTTAAATAATACGTGGTCTTTGTGTAACGCGCGTCCTTCCGGGGTGAGGGTTGCCCACAATGCGTAATCGGCGGCCTTGGCAATTGCGTCCTTGTTTGTGTCTTCGTCTTCTAGCCATGCCATTACTTTTTCGGCAAAAACCAGTTCGTTAAAATCACCGCCAATTAATTTATCAAGTTCTTTCGCAAGCATCAGCCCGTTTATTGCGCTGGCATCATCGATGCTTTTGCCCTTGAGCGCGCGGCGCTGCACAAACAAACGTTTGCAGGAATAAATTGGGTCTAATAATAAGTGCTGTTTTTTAAGCTCGGCAACTTCGTCTTCAATATTAAAAAGTGTCGCGATAAACCCATCCACATGGGGACTAAGCTCCAACAACAAATCAGCCTCAAGCTTTGCATCCAGCGCATCCGGGTTTTTCCGGGCGCTATTAATGCGGGCGAACAATTCACCATCGGCCTTTTCCAGCTCGGCCATAAACACGCCATCAATACGGATCAGTCCGTCCGTTTGATAGAGGTCATTAAATGTAAAACCGTGGGCAAGTTGAAGTTTTGTCATGTTCTCTTCTGTATATAAAGGATGATTAGGTGCTGGCCTTGACTTATATTAAACACTTAATAATAAAGCGAGAGCCGATTGAGGGCCCATTATAGGGGTAAAGCCAATGCAGCCGCCAAAACAGCCATTAGAATATGCCGGGGATATTACACCGGAAAAAACGTGGGAAACCCTGAAAACCGACCCTAATTCGGTACTAATTGACGTGCGGACCCCGGAAGAATGGTCCTGGATTGGTGTGCCTAACCTTTCGGTTCTATCTCGCAAGCTGTATTTGGTGCCGTGGCAAATATATCCCGATATGCACCAAAACCCCAATTTCGTCACCGAAGTAAGCGAAATAATAAAACCCGAAGACGACAAGGTGATTTTATTGATTTGCCGTTCCGGGGTGCGTTCTGCCTATGGTGCAAGCCTTTTGAGCGAAAACGGCTTTAATCATTGCTACAACGTTGCTCACGGTTTTGAAGGGGACAAGGACGCAACCGGCCACCGTGGAACCGTCAACGGATGGAAAGTGGATGGCATGCCCTGGCGGCAGGAATAAACTTAAAAATCCCCAACCTTAACCAAGAGCCCTTAACCAAGAGCCCTTGTAAGGTCTTCCTTCAAATCATCAATATCTTCAATCCCCACCGACAGGCGAACAAGGCTGGGTGATATGCCCATGGCGGCTTGTTCTTTATCGCTCAGGCGTTGATGGGTTGTGGTTTGCGGATGGGTAATCATGGATTTGAGGTCGCCAAGGTTGTTGGCAATATCAATGGTCGATAGCTTGTTCAATGCCTTGAACGCCGCGTCTCTACCACCAGCTATTTCAAACGAAACCACGGTGCCACCGCTGCCGGACATTTGTTTCATCGCCAGATCGTGCTGCGGATGACTGGAAAGCCCGGGGTAAAGAACCCGGTCAACGCTGGGTAATGTTTCAAGGAAGCTTGCAACCGCCAGCGCGTTTTCCGACTGGCGGGTTACGCGCAGCTCTATCGTTTCGAGGCTTTTAACCAGCACCCATGCATTAAACGGGCTAAGCGATGGCCCGACGTTGCGGTAAAACGGTTGCAGCTCATCCTCGATATAGGATTGATCGTTGGAAAGAATTGCCCCGCCCAACACCCGGCCCTGACCATCAATATGTTTGGTTGCCGAATAGGTAACGATGTCGGCACCCAGTTCCAGTGGTTTTTGCAAAATGGGTGATGCAAACGCATTATCAACCACCAGCTTGCCGCCGGCCTTGTGGGTGAGTTCGGCCACGGCGGCAATATCGATTATTTCCAGTGTCGGGTTGGCCGGACTTTCGATAAACACAATATCCACCGGTTTGGCTAATGCCTTTTCCCACTGACTTAAATCTGAACCGTCAACAAATTCGGTTTTAACTCCAAACTTTGGCAATGCCGTGTTGATAACGTATTCACAGCCGCCAAAAAGTGCCCGCGATGCAACCACCCTATCGCCACTTTTAAGTTTACTGGCAAGGGCACAATAAACAGCGGCCATGCCCGATGCCATGGCGCGGCAATGATCGGCCCCTTCTAGCAATGCCAAACGATTTTCAAACATGGATACGGTCGGGTTGCCATAGCGGGAATAAACGTAATGGTCGATTTCCCCGTTGAAACTTTGCTCGGCCTGTTCGGCGCTGTCATAGGCATAGGCCTGGGTTAGGAACATAGCTTCGGAAAGCTCGCCATGATGGCTGCGGTCAAGTCCGCCCCGCACCAATTTGGTTGATTGGCGCCAATTTTTTTCGTTTTTGTTGCTCATCTCTTAGGTATCTCCAATAAAAAAAGCCCGGACCGAAGGTCAGGGCTAATTCCACTGCTTCGGCCTTTTAGCTGCTTATTTAACGTGGCC
>DAOWFT010000018.1 GCA_030637845.1 Thalassospiraceae bacterium | reverse complement strand
GCCAAGCAAAAACCAAAAACCGAAGACAAGCCGAAAAAGGCAAGCCCCAAGCCACGGCCAAAGCCAAAACCTAAAAAGAAACCAACGCCACCCGACCCTTTTGCCAGCGTTTTAAAAACTTTGGAAGATTTAAAATCGGCTCCACCGAAAGAAGATGAAAAACCAAAAGAAAAGGAAAAGCCCGCACCGACGTTTGAAGAACAGATGGAAAATGCACTTGAAACCAAGACCCAGCGCCAAGATATCGGCCCCAGTCTTACCATCAGTGAAATCGATCTGGTTCGTCAGCAAATTGCCCGTTGCTGGAATTTGCCCGCCGGGGCCAAGGATGCCCATGAAATGGTGGTTGATCTTCGCGTATTGATGAACCCCGATGGAACCGTTAGTAATGCACAGATAGAAAATCAGGCACAAATGGCGCTGGATCCGTTTTTCCGCGCCATGGCCGAAAGCGCACTAAGGGCGGTTTTGAATCCCAACTGCTCTCCGCTAAAGCTACCGCCTGAAAAATACGAGAACTGGAAAGAAATGTCGCTGCAATTTAACCCCAAGGAGATGTTCGGCCTATGACCATCCGTTACCACAACATTCTAAGCCTGCTTGTATTGGCGCTGGTATTGGCCATCGCAATGCCGGGCATTTCCCACGCTGAATTAAAGATAGATATCACCCGCGGTGTTGTGGAACCTGTGCCCGTGGCGGTAACGGATTTTTTTGGTGAAGGAAGGGGCGAAAAGGATTTCGGTCAAAAAATTGCGGGTGTGGTTGCAGCCGACCTTGAAAGATCGGGGCTGTTTAACCCGATAGATAAAAAAGCCTTTATCCAAACCGGTGAATCGCTGAACCTTCTTCCCCGCTTTGGCGACTGGCGATTGATAAAAACTCAGGCCTTGGTGCAGGGCCGGGTTGAAATGACGGTTGATGGCAGGCTCAAGGTAGAGTTTCGCCTGTGGGATGTTTATGCCGAACAGCAAATGGTCGGGCTTGCTTATTTTAGTGTGCCAAGCAATTGGCGCCGGGTTGCGCACATTATTGCCGATGCAATTTATCAACGGGTTACCGGCGAAGACGGATATTTCGATACCCGCATTGTCTACATTGCCGAAACCGGGCCAAGAACAAGACGGGTAAAGCGTCTTGCGATAATGGATCAGGATGGAGAAAACCATCGCTTCCTAACGGACGGAACAATTTTGGTTTTAACGCCGCGCTTTTCACCAACGCTGCAGGAAATTACCTACCTTTCATATTACAATGACATTCCGCGGGTTTATATTTTCAATATTGATAGCGGCAGACAGGAAAGGCTTGGCGACTTTCCCAATATGAACTTTGCCCCGCGCTTTTCACCTGATGGCAAGGGCGTGATCATGAGCATGGCCAAGGATGGCAACTCTGATATTTACATAATGGATTTGGCAACCCGCAAGGTAACGCAAATTACAACGCATTCAGCAATTGATACCGGGCCCAGTTATTCGCCCGATAGCAAAAAAATTGTTTTCGAATCTGATCGTAGCGGTGTGCAGCAAATTTATATAACAGACGCAAACGGCGGCAAGGCCAAACGAATTAGTTTCGGGCCCAAACGCGCGCGCTATGCAACGCCGGTGTGGTCACCGCGCGGTGACTGGATTGCCTTTACCCGTATATTTAGCGGCGGCACCGCAATTGGTGTTATGCGTACCGATGGTAGCGGAGAGCGGATACTGGCCCAATCAACCGCGCGCGGGGATTGGGTCGAAGGGCCGACATGGGCACCCAATGGTCGTGTGTTGATGTATTTCCGTCAGGAACCAGCCGACAAACAGGGAAGGGGCGGCAGGACAAGGCTATTCACCATCGATATAACCGGGCAAAACGAACGCGAGGTGGTATCCCCGGTTGATGCCTCCGATCCGGCGTGGTCACCGCTAAATCCATAAGAAAATCACGTAAAATAAGGGTGAATAAGGCGAAAACCCTTAAATTGCGCAAAAAACAACAGATTACCCATAATTTATGCAGTCAATTTGTACTATATAGGTAAACCCCAGAAGCCCTTGAAACAGAAGGATGTATGGCATATAGTCCAGAACGAAAAACAATAATAAGTCTAAAGGGTCAGCAAGAATTTTTAGCGAAACTGGATGCCAGATCCAAAAGCTCTATTTAGGGATTTACAGCACAGGCATTCGGTTCGATCAAAACGCTCCAACGAACAGGAGAATTAAATGCGTTTCAAGATATTAAGTGTAATTGCAGTGGCGGGATTTTTAGCTGCTTGTGCAGCTCCCGGTGGGGGCGCAGGTAGTGTCGGAGGCGACTATGCTCCGGGCAGCCAAGAAGACCTTGCGGTAAATGTGGGTGATCGTGTTCACTTCGATTTTGACAAGTACAACCTGCTACCTGAAGCACGTTACACCCTTCAGCAGCAGGCCGCATGGCTTGCCGCAAACGAAGGCGTTAGCATCACCGTCGAAGGTCATGCCGATGAACGTGGCACACGTGAATACAACTTGGCGCTCGGCGAACGTCGTGCCCAAGCTACCGCAGACTATCTAATGGTGCTTGGTGTTTCCAAGGGTCGCGTCCAGACCGTTTCTTACGGTAAGGAACGTCCCGAAGATCCCGGCTCCAACGAAGCAGCATGGGCAAAGAATCGCCGCGCTGTAAGCGTTGTGAAATAACCATTACCTGAGACGTTGCATAACTTGTAACGGCCACAGGAAATAACAACGGGGCGTCCTGCTCGGTCTATTAATTGACCAAAAGTGGGGCGCCCCGAAGTTTTTCCCGGGTGCCTTTAACAAAGAGCGCCTTTAACAGAGGTTTTACTGCCCTATTTTTGCCCGATTACCCCGTCATCTTAATTGGGCAACCAATACTACCAATGCTAAATACTATAAGAGTGATTAACATGAACGCCGCGATTAAGCTTTTGTCTGCATTTTTAATAGCTGCTTTTGCATCTCAGGCAATTGCGCAAGATTCAGTTACCCCAATTAGCCAAAGCAATATTCCCGACAGGCTCGAACGTCTTGAGCGCGATATCCAGACGCTCAATCAACAGCTAAGCCGTATGCCGTTGGGTGCAGGTGCGGGGGGTGTGGGGGGCGAGACCCAGCAGGAACCATCTTCGCTTAACCCCGCCGGGCGACAAAGCGCAAGTCCGACCGTTACTTCAACTATTAAAGAGGAAGACCTTCCCGCAGGGGCGCTCGATAGGATTTTATTTCGCATTTCCAAGCTGGAAGAAGAGGTAAGATCGGCCACCGATGGCATGGAACGGGTCGACCACCGCTTTGGCCTAATTGAAAGCCGGCTTGATACAATTTTCGGCGATGTTGATTTTCGTCTTTCGCGCCTCGAGGGCGGCAATGGCGCCGCACCCGGGCGCCTGAGTGCTGCCCCCGGTCCGGCAGCGGTCAACAGCCAAGGGCCGGCTTCGGGTCAGGCGATTACGCCAATAACCGGATACAGCGCAAATCCTTCGGGGCAAAAAGGCGTGCTTGGATCCATGGGTAAGAAAAAAATGGATCAGTTTATGGGCCAGCCCGGTGATAAGTCCGGCGCGGGCCAAGATGGCATTTCCACCGATGTTGCAATTGCCCCAACTCAGCCCGTGGCACCGACATTAATGTACCTTCCCGAAGGAAACGTCGATGAACAGTACAAGCATTCGTTCAATCTTTTGCGTCGGGCAAAATACCCCGAGGCCGAGGCCGCATGGAAAGAATTTATCGCGGTGCATAAGGATGAAAAACTGGTTGAAAATGCACGCTACTGGCTTGGCGAAACGTATTATGTGCAAAAGCGGTTCCTGGAATCGGCACAAGCATTTTTGCAATCTTACCAATCGGCCCCCGAAGGGGCCAAGGCCGCCGATTCATTGTTGAAATTGGGTAAATCCATGTCAAACATGGATAAAAAAGACGAGGCCTGTGCCGCATATGCAAAACTGCGTAAGGAATTTTCCGTTATTTCGCCAAACGTCTCCAAGGCCTTAAAGCGCGAAACCAAGGCGCTTGGCTGTAAATAGACAATCCCACTAAAGCGTTGCAGCGAAGGAAGTGGCCGCAATGAATGTAAAACATCCCACCTGCCCAATAACCAGTGATGAGTTTTCATCACTGATGAACGGCTTGGCCGCCCCCATCGTGCCCCGCATTGCGGTTGGGGTTTCCGGCGGTGCCGATAGCATGGCGCTGGTGTTGCTAATTGATGATTGGGCAAAATCCCGTGGCGGTAGTGTGCTTGCAATAACCGTTGATCATGGTTTGCGAAAAGATTCAAGCGCCGAAGCATCTCAGGTAGGCGCATGGTTAAAGGGGCGGGGAATTAATCATAAAACCGTCAGGTGGGAAAGCGACCCATCACAAACCAGTGGCCTGCAGGCCCGTGCCCGTGACGCCCGTTATGAATTAATGGCCGACGTTTGTGCCGGTGCCGACATCAAATATCTTTTTGTTGCCCATAATATGGAAGATCAGGCCGAAACATTTCTTATGCGGCTTCGTCATAAAAGCGGTCTCGATGGGCTTGGCGCAATGGCCAAGGAAAGAAAGCTAGATTGCGATAATAGAATTACCCTTGTCCGTCCATTGCTGGGCATTGCCAAGGCTCGATTGAAGGACACACTTAAAGTACGCAATCAGCCCTGGGTTGAAGACCCATCAAACAAGAACACGGCATTTGAACGGGTGCGTACGCGCGAACTTTTATCGCTGTTGGAATTATACGAAGGAATTAATCCATCCCGCCTGGCCGGTGCTGCCGGTGGCGCACGCATGCTTCGCCGGGTGCTTGAACGTGCCAGCGATCAATTTATTGAAAACCATGTAACCACCGCTGATGGTCTTGGTGTAAAAATTGATGCATTGCAGTTTTTTTCCATCCCGGAAGAAATCAGGGGCAGGGTGCTGGCACGGCTTATTGGTGATTATGGCCGTAAAAACAAAAAGGGCGGATATCCGCCCAGCGCCGACAAGATCTCAAGAGTTATTCAGTGGCTTTCGGGTGAGGCCGGCGGACAAAATGGAGGTAACGCCCGAACGTTAGGCGGTTGCCGGATTTCCAGAAAAGGCGGCTTTTTGGCCATTAAGGCAGAGCCGCCACGGCGGCGACCACGGCAAAAAGTACCGCCTCACATGGTTAACAATATTACACATGAGCATTTAAGCCAAAAATCCCCATAAAAAGGCACACAATCCCTTGTGGACCCTTGTGGGAGGGCATTAATTGGCTTACATGTCAGGAAAGGCCACGTATGGTCGGCCAAGCATTTTTCAGGCATTTTTTAAGGAAAAGCAGTGAATTTCAGCAGAAACATACTTTTTTGGATCGTCATCGGGTTATTGCTTATGGCGTTGTTCAACCTGTTTCAGGGCAACGAGCAGCGTACCACTCAGGCACCGCTTGCATACTCTGAATTCATAACCGCAATTGATAGCGGCGAAGTTCGTGATGTCACCATCAAGTCCGTCAATAACGGCAGCTCTATCGTCGGTCACTTTAGCGATGGCCGCACCTTTAGCACCTTTGCCCCGGATGATCCCGGGCTTGTGCCAAACCTGCTTAAAAAAGGTATTCGTATTTCTGCGATGCAGTCCGACGATGACTCACCATCTTTCCTCGGCATACTTATCTCATGGTTCCCCATGCTGTTGCTTATCGGGGTGTGGATATTCTTCATGCGTCAGATGCAAGGCACCAGTGGCAAAGCCATGGGCTTTGGCAAATCCAAGGCCAAGCTTTTGACCGAAAAACAGGGCCGGGTAACATTTGAAGACGTTGCCGGTATCGATGAAGCCAAGCAGGAACTGGAAGAAGTTGTCGATTTCCTCAAAGACCCGCAAAAGTTCCAGCGTCTAGGTGGAAAAATACCCAAGGGCGTATTGCTGGTGGGCCCTCCGGGCACCGGTAAAACCCTTCTTGCCCGCGCTATCGCCGGCGAGGCCAATGTTCCGTTTTTCACAATTTCCGGTTCGGACTTTGTTGAAATGTTTGTTGGTGTCGGCGCAAGTCGCGTCCGCGATATGTTTGAACAGGGTAAAAAGAACGCCCCTTGCATCATATTCATTGATGAAATTGATGCGGTTGGTCGCCATCGTGGCGCCGGACTCGGCGGCGGTAATGACGAACGCGAACAGACCTTGAACCAGTTGCTGGTGGAAATGGATGGATTTGAATCCAACGAAGGCGTCATTCTTATTGCCGCCACCAACAGGCCCGATGTTCTTGACCCGGCATTGTTGCGCCCGGGTCGGTTTGACCGTCAGGTTACCGTTCCTAATCCAGATATCCTTGGCCGCGAAAAAATCCTCAAGGTTCATATGTTGAAAGTGCCGCTGGCACCCGATGTTGAGCCACGGGTTATTGCACGCGGAACCCCCGGTTTTTCCGGTGCCGACCTTGCCAACCTTGTTAATGAAGCAGCTCTTTTGGCGGCACGTACCGGCAAACGGGTGGTTACCATGTCTGACTTTGAGTCTGCCAAAGACAAGGTCATGATGGGTACCGAGCGTCGCTCGATGGTAATGACCGATGAAGAAAAGAAGCTAACCGCCTTCCACGAAGCCGGACACGCCTTGGTTGGTATTTTCATGACGAAATGCGACCCACTTCACAAGGTAACCATTATTCCTCGTGGCCGGGCCTTGGGCCTGACCATGAATTTGCCGGAACGTGACCGTTATACCTATTCGCGGATTGAACTTGAAAGTAAGCTCGCCATGATGTTTGGTGGCCGGGTTGCCGAAGAATTGGTGTTTGGCGAAGAAAACATAACAACCGGTGCCGGTAACGATATTCAACAGGCAACCGGAATTGCTCGGCGAATGGTTACCGAGTTTGGATTTTCTAAAAAACTGGGGCCGTTACTTTATAATGACAACGAGGAAG
>DAOWFT010000072.1 GCA_030637845.1 Thalassospiraceae bacterium | reverse complement strand
GTTCTGCTTGTAAGCAAGCCAGAAAATAATGACGACGAAAGCAAAGAGCGACCCCTGTGCGGCCATATAGAAACCGAGCGGGAAGCCAATGAATGTGAATGCATTGAGGTCATTAGCGAACCAATGAACAACAAATGCGAAGAAGAACCAAAGGCCCAACACTGTAAATGTTAGGCTTCGGGTTTTGGCCCAGTGCGCAGCACGCACTTCGGGTGTAATGCCTGACATGTAAAATCTCCCCTCTTGTGAAACAATACCCATACGAACCTACACTCGAATGGGCACTAAAAAATCTCAATTAATCTCAGTCGGTAACAATATTTATTTGCATTTTATGGGCAGGCAATAATAACTGTTAAGTTAATGTTGCTAAACCACGCTATGCTGACCAGCAGTCTACGCTTGAGCGCATAACTAGTTCAAACGTATTATAAAAATACTGCCACATTTGGGTAGCATCAATATATAGGGAAATCAATTTATAATGGTTCCAAAAACAGGTAAATTAGGCCGAGAGCTAAGGGGGGCCTTAAAAGAGGTTGTTTTCTTTATTTCCCTAGCCCTTAGGGCATTGAAATTCTGGCGCAAGGACCCCCCGGTTTTGAACGTGGTTGACCTTGCCCGATTCGCCGATAGCCGGGCAAAATTCGCAACCCAAACAACGCTTTTCGGCTACATAAAGACCCGGGCCGGAACCAGATACACGACTTTGTTTGCCGACGAAAAATACGCCCTGTCCATCAACATGGCTAAATGGGAAATATATCTGGCCGCCCTTTCGGATATTTCAATATATGTCAGTGCCGTTGTTGGTGGGCGCAGCGGTGGAAATATTGACGAAATCTCGGCACTGGCCATCCATATTTTCAACGCCACCCTTGATGGTGAAGAAATACCCAAAGAACGTGCGCAGGGGTTTGACGATGTAAGGGGCCCGTTCAGCACCCGCGTGAGAACCACCCCATGGAATGAATACGCGGTTGGTGAAAATGCCTTTAATAAAAGCCTTTCTGCATTGGTGGAATGGGCGCCAATAGCAGACGAACTTAAAATGCTGGATGAAGAAATAGTCAAAAATTCAATGCGTTTTAAATGGAAAAAGGTTCGTGACGATTTTGATCAACTACTGAACGCAGAATCTGTAATGGCCGACTGGCGCAGCGACGGGCCAAGCCACCAGAAAATCGTAGCTCCCGACGCTGTGGCCGCCGAAAAATAATCGAAAAAAATAATATAGCTTAAAACTTTTCCTTGAGCTTGCGAACGTGCTCAATTTTTGCCGATGCCTCAACAACACGGCGAAGCGAGGTTATGGCCCGGGCTTCAAGCCGGGCAATCATTTTATTGAACACCTTGGCCGTGGCAACCGCATCGCCCAATGCGGTATGGCGGCCTTCTATGGTTATTCCCATTTGCTGGGCAATCCCATCGAGGCTGTGATTGTGGGATTCGTGATCAAGAAACACCGATAATAATAAAGTATCCAAAACAAGGTTGGGGAACGCGACGCCGGTTTCGTCTTCTTTTAATTTAAGGAATTTCATATCAAAGGCGGCATTGTGGGCAACAAGTATTGCATCGCCGACAAACTCTTTAAAGCTAGGCAATACATCTGCAATCAGGTCTTCGTCTTGCACCATCTCGTCGGTGATGCCGTGATATTTCATTGATTCCTTAGGTATTTCCATTCCCGGATTAACCAACCGGGTGTAGGCATCGGCTTCATCAATTACACCGTTTGAGACGCGCACCGCGGCAATGGAAATTATTTCATCACCATCCGATGGCCTAAGCCCGGTGGTTTCGGTGTCAAACACCACATAATTAAGGTCCTTGAGCTGCTTTCCATCTATTTCTTCCCAATGCATGGGCTGATTTAGATCCTGAAAATCATAAAATTCGGGCCTAGCCGGAAGGCTGCGCTGATCATACATTCTGGCCAGTAACAAGCGGTCTGCCATCAGCCATAAAATAGCCCCCGAAACCAAGCTGGCGCCGGTGGCGGTCCAGACCAGACCAATGCCGATGCCCAGTTCGCCGCCAGCCATGTCATGTGAAAAAAACCACAACGACGCTGTAAACAATACAAGCGCTAATCCCGCAGCAAAAAAAGCAAGGGACACTATCGAGCGTATGCTCATTTCCCTAAAACTCGGTATGTGGTCCATATTGTTACCCCTGAAAGCTCAATTTGAGTACGAAACGGGGGTTTGGTCAAGATTGTCCGTCGGTGCCATTGCCGGCACCTATTGCGGCATCGACAATCGCGGGCAGGTCATCACTGCTAACGCCGTTTATTATTTCCTGTCCGCTCACCCGTACATTGGGGCCGAGCCCGCACTGGCCGAGACAGGCTATTTGTTCAACATCAATTTCCGCCGATCTTTCATTTACAAGATTACGTAGCTGCTCGAATATCTGTCGGGAACCACGCTCTCCGCAGGACGCGCGGGCGCCGCTACGAAAGTTTGTGCAAACGTATATTTTTGGCAATGGCGGGTTTTTTGGGCTATCGCTGTTCATTAAACAAAGATGGGACACGGACGTGCCCGATTCAAGTAAATCAGAAAATGTAAAAAATTATTTTGCGGCAACAAGCCCGGCATAATGGCTGGCATGCCCGGGGTTGATGTGACCAAGTTTTTGCTCCATTTGCATCAACGATGTCTCTAGCTCCTGCGATACATCGCCACCCCGCCCCGAGGCATGGGTTGAGATTACCGCCTCAAGACCAAGGATAGAGGTTTCGGCAATTTCAAACACCTGACTTCTGACCCCTTGGGGGCTCTCAAACGCGGCCCTCAGGGTGCGGGCAAAAGCAGAAACAAGCGGATAATTCATTGCTTCGCCTTCGCGTATCATTCGCGTTGAGACCGTGTGTAAAAACGCCAGCGCCCGGGCACGATGGCTCTCACCGCGGACTATTATTCCAAGCGCCTTTCGCATTTGCTCAACATCGCCCTTTATCCAGTTGGCATAATCTTGCGACCATTTGCTCATCAGGGTATGGGCCCAGTTCAATGCGGTATAATCAATGTGCCCGCGCGGGGTGCCTTCCATTATGCGAGCCATATAATTTGGCAGATTAAACCCGCCCAAATGTGGGTGGGTGCCCTGACCTAAATCTTCGTTTGTTATGTCGCGCATATGACGACGGTCATACAATGAAATATCATCATCTCTACGTCTGCGGTTGGGGCCAAAATAACTTGGACTTTTAACAAAAACAGGATTCCCGGTCATCAGGCCCATCAGGTGTGTTTTGAGCTTGCCTGTCGTAAATGGTTTGGACATGGCGCCGTTAACGCCGGCAAGACGCGATAGCTCAACCTTTTCGGCATCAAGGTTACCGCTTACAAATGCCATACGCATGAACCGGTTGGGTGATTGTTTGCTCATCCTCAGCCAGCGCGCAAGTATCAAGCCGCCAACCGGGTCCATCTCCCACTCGCTCAAAACAAGGTCAACCGGCGGGGTTGATCCGCTCATCGGCGAGTCAACGGATTCCATCAGGTGCGACATGGCCATGGCGGCGTTACTGACCGAACGCACGTAACCAAACCCGATTTCATTTAATGCTGACGTAAGGATTGTTCGAGATGATGCGTTACCATCCACCACAAGCACCGAGCAGTAATTAAGTCCGTTTTCCATATATATTGCCGGCCCGTTGCCTTTGTTTGTCTTTATTGGTTTTTATTGACCATGAGCTTCGCGCCCCCGGACGCACGGCCTAAGATTAATCAAGGTTAATTATGCCCTGATTTCCCTAATGTTTTATAAATCCATGGTGAAATAAGGCCATGTAAGTAGTTGAGGCAAAACGCGCCTTGACCTTCCCGCTTGACCTTCCATTAGGGGTAATGTCCATTGTCGGTGCCTGATTTAAATTGGGGATAAAAACAAAAATGAAAATTAATGCTTCTGCCCTGTTTGTAGGCGGTTTTTTGGTTCTTGGGCTTGGCGTGGCCATATGGAAAGTTAGCGGCTCATCCGAAGCCGAGGCCCCGCCACCCCTTGTTGTAGAGGTGCCCCAATTGTCATTTCAGGCAAAACGGGGCGAAAAGGCATTTAATAATACCTGCGCCCAGTGCCATGGAAAAAATGCTTCGGGCACAGAGCAAGGCCCTCCGCTTATCCATGATATTTACAATCCGGGACATCACGCCGATGAGGCCATCCGTCGGGCGGTGAAATTGGGGGTCAGGCGCCACCATTGGTCCTTTGGCGATATGCCGCGTCAGGAACACGTGAAACCATCGGAAATCGAAACCATAATCGTTTACATCCGCGAATTACAAACAGCCAACGCCATTGTAACAAGGCCGCATAGCATGTAAGTGCGCCCCCGCTCCTGGTTATTTTGTTCACAGCTGCCGATCAATCTTACTAGCTACAATCATCTAGCAAGGCGACAAGGTGGCGTGTTGGTGGCGCGATAGCCTTTTTTCCCATATTGAATAATATCTATATAGGCCACCATTGGGCCAATACGTTTATTTATTGCGTTCGTTGCGGTGGCGGCTATTTTTTTCAACTCGAAATTACTTGGCTGGCGGTTACCCAGCCCTGCCCGGCTGAATGAAATAAGCAGCTTTTCCTTAACGGCGGGATAATTAATACAAACAGCCGAAATCGCCTTTGCACTTTTCACATAAATAAGCGTTGCATAAGGAATTAAGCGGTCTTTTTTACTTTCGCGAATTAACGGCCATTGCATGGGTTGCAACAATACCGCCCGCGGCCATTTTGAAACACTATCGCCGGCTTCATCTTCCGGGCTTGGGGCGTCGCCCTCGTTGGCAGTTGGTAAATCTGTAGGCGCTTCATCGGTTATGATTGGTGCATTTTCTCCAGCTAATGGCGCCTGTTGGTTTTGCTGCCCTGCTGCCGACACTTCTCGAGGCGGCATTTTCTTTTGTGGTGAGGTAAAATAAATCACCGCCGTTACAACAACAGCCATCAACAGTAATATTATTGGAATTGCAATCTTGGGATCGCTCGCGACAAGTAGACCGCGAAATATTTTTGCCGCAAGGGTATTTTTTTTACGCCGGGACCGTCTTTCGCCCGACATGCTGCCCTTTTTTTTGTTTTCCAGATATTCGCGAGCCTTTTCCTTGCGTTCATTCTTGATGCTGCGCAGCAGCCCGGCAACCGCATCAACCGTTGCATCTAGTTGATCGTTTTCATTAATCAGGGAAATAATCTGGTCAAGTTCATTACAAAAACGTGCGACCTCGGGCCCATCATCATCGCGGGTAAAAAGTTTTTTAATTACCAACTCGGTGGTTTGCCTCAGTGCTTCGGGTGTTTTTGCCTGAGAAATAATTGCAATGAACCCGTTTGTCGGGTCTTCAAACACCACATCCCAATCGGTTGTGCCTTCGGGTGTTTGTGGCCACAGAGGCTTTTTGTTGGCGCTATTGTTCATTATTTGGGCCTAAATATTTCCCAGCACTTTAGGGCCGGCAACTAAATACATGGTTAATGTGTTGAGAAAAAAAATAAGCGCCACCGCCAAATTGGATACAACCAACTAGGCGATAGCGCTTATTAAAAATATATGCGAAGCCGTTTTAGGCGTCTTCGATATCAATATCGAGAATGGTCATTACCAGCGAGTAGGAAACTTCTCCCTCATCTTCATCGCGGTGCAATACAGCAATGAATTCTTCGCCAACACTGACCTCTATCGGGGCATCTGGCTTTGTAGGAGGCTGAACCGTGATACGGTTATTGCCAAAGGTTTTCCTTAGGTAGGTCTGAACCTTGCCTATTTCTTCTGGTGTCATATCGTTCTCTTTTTAGTATTTAATTATTAGTCTTGCGCAACCAGAT
>DAOWFT010000035.1 GCA_030637845.1 Thalassospiraceae bacterium | reverse complement strand
TTTTTTGTGCTGAACTCTAGGCAGACACCAGCGTGCTTATTTGAATAATGTGCCCACATTAGTTCACAAGTATTTATTTTACTTAGGCAGTAAACTCTGTAGTTTTCCTCAATCTCATCTCCCATGGCCAAAGATGCCCGCTTGACCAGCTGTCTTAAAAGTTTGGGATTTTTTTTTAATAGCTCCCTGTCCTGTTGCATTTTGGCATCTAAATAATTTTTACCATGATCACGCGCCGCTTTTTGAAACCAATCAATATGACGGTTTTGAGTATTTACATCGTCAAGATCATCTAAATTCCAAAATGGTTTACAATCCCATGGATCATTAAAATCTTTAGGACTTGAGAGGTAGATTTTATTTTCAATAATAATATTTTTTAGTCGATCGCAATCAAATGGTTGGTAGTGGTAAAGGTGATCAAGCCCCATAGTTATGGCGTTATTCCATGTCATGAAATTCAGCTCCCGATCTTAACGTGCGTTTGTCATTTAATTACCGGCAACCGCATTTAAAAGCTTTAGCCCGCTTTCAACCGCCTGCACCCGCACCCGTTCACGATCACCCTTGAAAACGTGACGTTCATGTCTGGTTTCATGAGCTTTTCTTGCAACCGCCATATGAACAAGCCCAACCGGTTTTTTATCGGTTGAGCCACCGGGGCCGGCAATGCCGGTAATGGAAAGGGAAATATCGGCGTTTGAATTGGCAATGGCACCGATGGCCATTGCAATTGCAACTTCCTCGCTGACCGCACCAGAATTTTTTAAAATATCCGCACCAACACCCAGCATTTCCATCTTTGCCTGATTTGAGTACGCCACAAACCCACGATCAAACACATCCGATGACCCGCTAACCGCGGTAACGCATCCGGCGACCAAACCGCCGGTACACGATTCGGCCAACGTCAGCCTAAGTCCGTTTTTGCGACAGGCGGAGATCAGGTCTTCGGCCATAATAATTAATATTTCCGGGAACATTTCTTATTATCCCCCAAACATGCCCATCAGGAACAGCATAACCGCAAACCCGGCCATACCGGCAAGAACGTCATCAACCATAACCCCAAGCGCCCCACCGATTTTTTTATCGGCCAGCGATATGGGCCACGGTTTAAGCACGTCAAACAGGCGGAACAGAAAAAAGCCAATGGCGTATAGCACCAGATCCGGGGTCTGGGCGCCAAGCCCCGGAATCGCCGCCAAAAGCACTATCCATTGGCCGGCCACCTCATCAATCACAATGGCCCCGGGGTCGTGGGATTTGCTTAAACCCATGAAAATGCCGGAACTCCACAGCCCCAAGGCAAAAACGGCTATTATTCCGCCAATAAGCGCCATATTGCCACCCATAACCTGCAAGCCCCAGGCAAGGGGCAGGGCGGCCAGCGAGCCCCAGGTTCCGGGGGCCTTGGGCAGGTATCCGACGCCAAACCACGTTGCGGCCAGTACCGCAGGGTTGCGGAGTGACGGCCTGATAAGGGGTTTTGTCGAATCTATGCTCATACCTTTGGGATAATAGCCGTCAAAACGGCTATGGCGAAGGCGAATAACGCCGAATTGACTTGCCAGGTGCGGGCTAAGTCGATACTTTTTTCAATAAATCAAGGCTATAGCTGCAATTTTGAGGTGGGTAGCCATAACTAAAAAGCGATGTGACGCCTGTCGCTGACATAACTTTTGCGTACAATAATAATACCAAGACCACGGGCAGGGGCCCGAGGCCTTGCGGAAACTGCGGTTGATTTGGGTTTTTTCCGTATTAACCACGATGCCATAACGGCAAAGATAGAGTTGGGAAGTTTTTTAATGGGGAAGGTGGAATACCTCAGGCATCTGTTGGATCAGATAGACGTCCGCTTGCGGGTGATGTTTCCGTTTCGCCAAATTGTTTTTCGCAGCGAAGGTAAAATCTCCTGCATAAACCTTAATCATCGTTTTCAGGGCTCAGTTGCAGCAGTTGCGATAGTGGTTAGCACATGGGTAACCTTTTCATCCATTAGCGTCTTTCTGCACGAACGTGAACTTGTTGCCAAGGACACACAGATAGCCGATGTTCGTGTCGCCTATCGCAGCCTTCTTGGCGAAGTGGCCGAACATCAAAAAAAGTTTTCCGGCATTGTTGGCGACCTGGAAGAAAACCACGAACTAATGCTCAGCCTTTCGGGCCAGAACACAAAACTGCGCGAAGACCTAAATTCATTTAAAGGCACGCGTCAGGCCAAGGCACAAATTGAATCTATACGTTCAATTATGAAGAGCAGAATTGATGATGTTGAAAACAAGGTTCAATCGCTGGCTCAGCGTAATTTTTCCATCAAAGACGATCTCAACACAATAGAAGGCGACCTTCAGTCAGCATTAACCGAGCGCAATTCAGCACTGTTTGAAAGCACTCAAATGCGTCGCGATATCAAGGTTCTTGAAAACAAGCTGGTTGACCTCGAAGAAAAAGAAAACTCAACGGTTGATAAACTGATAGAGCAAACAGAATCTCAGGTTCTCAACATGGAACGGTTGATAGAAATTGCCGGGCTGGATGTTGGTGATGTTATGGAAAGCGATTACAGTCTTGTCGCCGGTCAGGGTGGCCCGTTTATCGAAATTAAACCCGATGGCAGGCCGGGCGGAAGGCTTTCATCCAAACTTACCAACCTTGAAAACAAGCTGGCATATTCTGAATCGCTGCAGTCGGTTCTGCGTAAAATGCCGATGGCGGCACCGCTTCAGGGTTATTACATAACCAGTAATTTTGGCAAACGCCGCGACCCGGTAAACCGTAAATGGTCAATGCATTATGGCATGGACATGGGGGCCGCTCCACGCTCACCCATAACCGCACCCGCACCGGGCAAGGTTATTCATGCCGGATGGAAGGGTAATTTTGGTAAATTGCTGGAAATCGACCATGGCGCCGGGATTGTGACCCGCTATGGGCATTTGAGCAAAATTATGGTAAAAAAAGGTCAGACTGTTTCTTTTGGGGAGAAGGTTGCAATTATTGGCAGCACCGGACGTTCAACCGGCAGACACCTTCATTACGAGGTGATGTTCAAGGACAAAGGTATTGATCCCATGAAATTTGTAAAGGCAGGTCGCTATGTTTTCCAGGAATAATAAAAGCAAGGTCGTTAATAACGCAGGCGTAGACCAGCAGGCCAAGGTCAGGGTTCCATCTATTATGAGCTCCGATCTTGTGGTCACTGGCGACATCGTTAGTGATGGTGAAGTTCAAATTGACGGCGAAGTTATTGGCGACATCAAAAGCAACGTATTGCTGGTTGGCGCAAGTGCAAAAATCAAAGGTGAGATTTTTGCCGATACCATCCATATACACGGAAGCATTAATGGCCAGATAAAGGCCAAGACAGTTCATCTGGCTAAAACCGCGCATGTGGTGGGCGACATACTGCATGAAAACCTTTCCATCGATGAGGGCGCATTTATCGAAGGTCACATCACACGCATGAATGATCTACCGAATAGGGCTTCCGATGAGAGGGTAAATCTTGTTGTTAACAAGTCCCAGCAGCAAAGAATAGCAGGGCAAACGTCGGCAACGAATGCAACGGTAGATGATAAAACCGTTAGCGCCGACAAGAAAACCGCAACCGGCACCTGATTGGCGACCGCGACGCTAACCGCACCTTTATTTTTTTACGTTTAACGCAAAACGTTTATCGGTCAGCTTTTGCCTGTAAACGTGAAGGTTGCCTATGACCCGCTGTACATAATCACGGGTTTCATTGAATGGAATCATTTCTATCCAGTCAACGGTATCAATTTTTTCGTCTCTTGGGTCGCCGTGATTTCGTATCCATTTTTTAGCCCGGTTAGGCCCGGCATTATATGCCGCTAGCGCCAACACATAAGAACCTTTGAATTGTTCAATTAGCGATGCCAGATATGTCTGGCCTATTACCATGTTGTAATTAGGATCTTGCAAAAGTTTGTCACGGGAAAATCTCATATTGACCGAGCGAGCAACTGTTTTTGCCGTTGTTGGCATAACCTGCATCATCCCACGGGCACCGGCACCGCTTCGGGCGCCGGGATAAAAAGCACTTTCCTGACGAATAACCGCAAGCACTAGCGGGGTTTCAACGCTGGCTCCATTTTTTAAACTAGGCGTAGCTATTGCCGGATAGGCGCTGCCGCGCAACGGTGAGCCCAGTTGATGTGCTTTTTTTCTTATTCTTAAAGACAGATCAACCCGTCCGCTTGCGCTTGCCAGTTCGGCCACCGCTTCACGCCAACTGTCACCATTGCCCATTGTTGCCAAGGCAAGAACAAATGAACGCATTCGCTTTTGTTCGCCAATTTCAGCCAGTATGCGAATGGCCCTTGCCAGCGGGTGCTGGCTAAGGCGCGCCGCATCGCTTGATTTTATCTCGGCCTCATGGTGGAGCGGGGCGCCGGTATTATTACTCTCCTTGTCGGAAACATTCTTGTTTAGTTTCTTTTGTCCCAGTTGTCCGTAAAAGGTTGTCGGATAGTTCGCCGCTAGCTTGTATTTGTTGCGTGCAGAACTGGTGTTTCCCATTTCTTCTTCTGCTCGACCAGACCAGTATGCGCCACGCGCCTTTGAAACGGGGTAGCTAACAGCCCTGAACATATTTTCAAAATGTTTTTTGGCAACCTCTGGCTGGTTAAGGAAGCGAAGCGCTATCCAGCCAGAAAGCCATTCGGCATCAGAAAATTGAACGGAAGATTCCTTTGGTAACGAATGTTTCGATGCTATTTTGTAGGCATCAATGGGTCTTTTTTTACGCAGGGCAAGACGGGTAAGGTAGGAGCGTTCAACCCACCATATTTCAGGGTGAGGAACATTTGCCGGTGCCATATCCAATATTTCAATGGAGCCATCAAGCCTTCCTTTGCGTCTGCGCCAGCGCAGGCGTTCAAACAAAAGCCCGGGGTCTGATTTAAGGTTTTCCGGAACATCGGCAATTGCCTTATCAACGTTTCCTTCCTTGCGCATGAGCCAGATGCGGGCGATGGCCAGGGCACGCATTTTTTTATCAATTTTCCACAGTTGACGCTTGGCCTTATACGAACGCTTTTCCCAAATCAGGCGATCAAGACGCTTTAGGTGATCATCCTTGGTCAGTAATTTTTTATGACGGCGGTAAAAATTCTTTTCTTGCGCTGTGGTAAAGTTGCCTTTAACCCACACCGCACGCAATGTCAGCGTGGCAGCCTCTTTTTGTCCTGTTTTCAAAAGTGCTTCACCGTAACGAACCTGTCCCATGGCCGATATGGGGCCGCCCATAGCGACTATGGCCCCCAGTTTTTCTTCTGGCGACATGGAAGACGGGATGGTTTCTTCGGCTCTTTTTACTATGGTGTTTCTTTTTGGCCAGTCTGGTCTTTTATTTAAAAATTTTCTGACGTCCGCATAATTACCGGGGCTACCGTGGCCGGTCAGGTAATGCCAGTTAACAACATCTGCCAGTAGCGGGTCTTTTATTTTGCGCATATGGATTTTTAATTCCCGCCAGCGCCGTTTATCCAGAAACTTAAACGCATTTTTGGCATGACCGGCATCGCTTTTGCTTACCTCACGGGCGGTCGCGGATGTGGGGGAAATGGATATGGGAACAGCTATGGCAAATAGCGCCATTCCCAGAAAAATGTGGGTCGCCAGCCATTTAAAAGTAAAAGTGTGAACCATTATCCCTCGCCAGCATTTGAGCACCAGATTAAATTACGCTTTCGGAGGGCTATTCTCAACAAGTGAGGTTAATTCGAGGTAAGTAAAGGTTAAATACACAAAAAGCGCGCGCTTTACGGCCAGCCTTCTTGGGGGTAATGTCCGGTTTTAAGGGACCTTATCGGCAAATATGCCCAATATTATTAAAAGGTATATCCCGCCCAGTTTCTAGGAGTTTAAGAGAAAATGAAGTTCAATGGTTCATATACCGCGCTCATTACGCCGTTAAAAAATGGCGAAGTGGACGAAAAATCATTTCAGGATTTTGTCGAGTGGCAAATCACTGAAGGAGCGGACGGACTGGTTCCCTGTGGCACAACGGGCGAGTCGCCGACCCTTACGCACGACGAACACAAGCGGGTAACCGAGCTTTGCATAGAGGTCGCCAGGGGCCGCGCCACCGTGATGGCCGGCGCTGGATCAAACTCGACTGCCGAGGCCATTGAGCTTGCCGTTCATGCAGAAAATGCCGGGGCCGATGCTCTTCTGGTGGTAACGCCGTATTACAACAAGCCAACACAAGAAGGTCTTTTCCGTCATTATGAAGCCATAAACAATGCGGTTTCTACGCCCATATTCATTTACAACATTCCCGGGCGCTCCATTGTTGATATGAGCATTGAAACCATGGCCCGCTTGGCAAAACTTTCAAATATTGCAGGGGTCAAGGACGCCACCAGCGATCTTGCCCGGCCAATATCCGTTGCAACAAAAATTGGTAAAGATTTTGCCCAGCTTTCGGGCGAAGATGCCACCGCCATACCGTTTTTGGCCGCCGGTGGGCATGGCTGTATTTCGGTTACATCAAACATTGCACCAGGCCTTTGTGCCCAGCAGCACAAGGCATGGGCGGCGGGTGACGTTAGCGGAGCAA
This sequence comes from Thalassospiraceae bacterium, assembly GCA_030637845.1. Taxonomy (GTDB): domain Bacteria; phylum Pseudomonadota; class Alphaproteobacteria; order Rhodospirillales; family Magnetovibrionaceae; genus DAOVVL01. The sequence goes on along the minus strand of DAOWFT010000035.1, from coordinate 1,257 downwards.
TAGATATTCAAAACAGGCTGATGCCCGTTCATAACGCCATGTTTTGCGAAAGCAGCCCCGGCCCGGTTAAATTTGCGGCTGAAATACTTGGGCTGTGTTCTTCTGAATTGCGTCTGCCGCTTTGTGAAATTTCTCAAACCAGCAAAGAAACAGTTACGGCAGCATTGCGCGAAGCCGGGATTACAAGCTAACCCCGTTTTGGGGCCTAAGGGGCAATTATGGCGAAAAAAAAGAAAAAAAAGCCAGATAATGTTGCCGCCCGCAACCGCAAGGCGCGCCACGATTATTTCATTGAACAAACATTCGAGGCCGGCATTCAACTGCATGGCAGCGAGGTAAAATCCTTGCGTCAGGGTCACGCCACCATTGGCGATGCCTTTGCCAGCGAAAAAGACGGTGAATTGTTCTTGATGAATTCCTATATACCTGAATATTCAGGTGCCAGTCATTTTAGTCACGAGCCCAAACGCCCGCGCAAGTTGTTGATGCACAAGCGCGAAATAGCGAAACTGTTCATGGCCATAGCCCGTGAAGGAATGACGGTTGTTCCGCTAAGTATTTACTTTAATGAGCGCGGAATAGCCAAGGTTGAAATTGGTTTGGCCAAGGGCAAACACAAAACCGATAAGCGCCAAGCGACCAAGGAGCGTGATTGGAAGCGGGACAAGGCCAGAATGCTTAGCGCCAGCCAAAGATGATAAGCCAATGGTAGCAAGTCAAAGGTGATAGGTAATAAATGTCGGATAATGCTCGCCGTTTGCCACCGGGACAGGTGCTAACCCAAAAATTTCCCGTTCTTGACCTTGGGGTGCAGCCCGATATCCCGCTCGATCAATGGCGTTTTACGGTTTCCGGACTGGTTGAAAACCAGATCGACTGGGACTGGCAGGCGTTTAACGCCCAGCCGCAAACAACCATCGTAACCGATATTCACTGCGTAACAACATGGTCACGCTACGATAATGAATGGCAGGGGGTTTCGGCCAAACATCTGTTGGGCATTTTAAAACCAAAGCCGGAGGCGGCTTTTTTAGTTTTTTATTCCCATGACGGCTACACCACCAATGTCCCCCTGAGCTCATTTGACGATGATGATGTGATGCTGGCCCATAGCTGGAATGGTGAGCGGTTAAGCCGTGCCCACGGCGGCCCGGTCAGGCCGGTAATTCCCAAGCTTTATTTTTGGAAAAGCGCCAAATGGGTAAAACATATTACATTTATGGACAAAGACGCCCCCGGCTTCTGGGAGGTGCGCGG
>DAOWFT010000093.1 GCA_030637845.1 Thalassospiraceae bacterium | reverse complement strand
CGCTTTCCAGGGTTTCGGCAAAGCGCACCACATCGGGGGTGGCGTCGAACTTGCCGCGATAGGAAAGCCCCCGGGTCCAGGCAAAGATGGAGGCGATCGGGTTGGTCGAGGTTTCCTTGCCCGCCTGATGCTGGCGGTAGTGCCGGGTTACGGTGCCATGCGCGGCCTCGGCCTCGATGGTGCTGCCATCGGGCGTCATCAAAACAGATGTCATCAGACCCAATGAGCCAAACCCCTGAGCCACGGTATCGGACTGCACATCGCCATCATAGTTTTTGCACGCCCAGACATATTCGCCCGACCATTTCATGGCCGATGCGACCATATCGTCGATTAGGCGATGCTCGTAGGTAATGCCGGCGGCATCAAACCTTTCCTTGAATTGGTCATCGAATACTTCTTGGAATAAATCCTTAAAACGCCCGTCATAGGCCTTGAGAATCGTGTTCTTGGTCGAAAGGTAAACCGGCCAGCCAAGGTTGAGGCCATAATTGAAACAAGACTGGGCAAATCCACGGATGCTTTCGTCTTCGTTGAACATGGACATGGCAACACCGCCACCGGGGAATTGATGGACATCGCGTTCAATTACTTCGCCATCGTCGCCAACAAACTTAATCGTAAGCTTGCCCGGCCCCGGCACCACAAAATCGGTAGCCCGGTATTGATCACCATAGGCATGACGGCCAATAACGATGGGCTTGGTCCAACCCGGAACCAGCCGCGGAACGTTTTCGCAAATAATCGGTTGGCGAAAAATTGTACCGCCGACAATGTTGCGGATGGTTCCGTTGGGTGAACGCCACATTTCTTTCAAGCCAAACTCTTCAACCCGGGCTTCGTCCGGGGTAATGGTGGCGCATTTAACCCCTACCCTAAATTCCTTAATCGCGTTGGCGGCATCAATGGTTATCTGATCATTTGTTTCGTCTCGTTTTTCAACGCCAAGGTCAAAATATTTAAGATCAATATCAAGATAAGGCAGGATTAGCTTGTCCTTGATGAAAGCCCATATGATACGGGTCATTTCATCGCCATCCAGTTCAACGACGGGATTTTTGACCTTTATCTTCGACATTGTTATTTCTCCTGCATTAAGGGGGTGCCGCTAAAGCGGCGAAAGGCAAAGTTACAATAAAAATTGTTAAAAGAATAATCAAAAATGGCTGGTGATAGTTTCTTCTTTTGGTTCGGGCGCACTGGCAATTGCCTCAAAAACCTCGTCCACACTATCAACAACCGTAATAAGTTCCTTGATGGAAGAATGCGCAAATCCGGCATCAATAACGCTATCAAATAAATTGATCATGCTGTCCCAGCATCCGCCGATGTTTACAATAATAATTGGCTTTGCGTGCTGGCGTAGCTGTTTCCATGTTGTAATTTCTATGGTTTCGTCAAGGGTGCCAATGCCGCCGGGAAGAACGACAAACGCATCAGAACGATCAAACATAATGGCCTTGCGTTCGTGCATGGTTTCCACCGCTATGAATTCATCAACATCGGGGTTGCCGACTTCATATTCCAACAGAAACTTTGGAATAACCCCGGTTGCCTTGCCGCCGCCATCCAACACGGCGCGAACAACCACACCCATAAGACCGATGTCGCCGCCGCCATAAACCAGCCTTATCCCCCGCTCGGCAAGCATGCCGCCTAGCCTGGATGCTTCGACCGCAAAGCTGGGGTCGTTTCCGCTTCTTGAACCGCAGAAAACACATATTGCGTCCGTGCTATTGTCAGGGCCGCTCATCGAAGGTTGCTCATGAATGCTTACTCGTCTAAAAATTGCTTTTTTATCAAATAGTTAGCAAATTACCTGCTGCCGGTTTGTAACAGCATTTTATTGTTATTTCTTGTTACTACATTTAACTACATTATTGCACTTTGCAAAGCGCGATGTTTTAAACAAAATCTACTTCATCACATAAACAACCGGGAGAATTTGCTACATGAGACGTTTGTTTTTATCAGTTATCGCTATTGCCTTTGGCTTTTCCATGTTTTCCATGAGCGGGTCCGCACAAGCCCAAGACGCGGCCACAGAACAGGCAATCAAGTACAGAAAATCAGTAATGACAGCGGTACGCGGTAACTTTGGTGCCATGGTTGGCATAATGAAGGGTGCCGGCAACAAGGCCGACCTTACAACACACGCCGATGCACTGGTCGATCTATCAAAAATTGCCTCAACGGTTTTTCCCGAAGGATCAGATTTTGGTGAAACAACCGCCCTGCCCGTAATTTGGGAAAAACCTGAAGAATTTGCAAAGTCGATGAAGGCATTTCAGGATGCGGCGGCCAACTTGGCCACAGTTGCCCAAGGCGGTGATATGGCGGCATTTGGTAAAGCTTTCGGCGCAACCGGCGCAACCTGCAAAGGATGCCACGAGGATTTCCGCGAAAAGAAAGAAAAAAGAGGAAAGAAATAGTTCTCTAAATGACAAGTATTTCAAAATACAGCACCGCCCGAACCATGATAATGGCTCTGGCGGTGTTATTTTTTTTAGGCCCACTACCATTTAATAGCGCAAATGCCGCCCCGCCTGATGAATTAAAGCGCGGGCGGTACATATTTAATCTTGCCGGCTGTGCCGGGTGCCACACAATTAAGAAATCGAGCAATGGCTTTCTTGCCGGTGGGCGCAAATTTGAAACTGAGTTTGGTACTTTTTTTAGCCCCAATATTACGTCCCATACAAATGCCGGTATCGGACGGTGGACTTTTGATGATTTCACCCGCGCCATGCGAGACGGAATATCACCAGATGGAAAAAATTATTATCCGTCATTTCCTTATACTTCATACAACAAAATGTCGGACGATGATTTAAGCGCACTTTGGGCATATATAAAAACCATCCCCGCAAATGACAGGGCCAACACCCCGCACGATTTGGAATCGCCGTTCAGTTGGCGTTTTTTAATTTCAATTTGGAAAATTCCTAATTTTGATCAAAAGTCACTTATGCCGGTAGAAGGCAAAAGCGAGGCATGGATGCGTGGGCGCTATATAGCTGAGGCCCTTTCCCATTGTCGGGAATGCCATACCCCGAGAAATATAATGGGCGGCCTTGCCCTGGCCATGGATTATGGCGGAACCAATTCCAACCCAGAAGGAATTGTGGTTCCCAATATTACATCCGACAGGGAAACCGGGATTGGAAAATGGTCGGTGGGGGATCTTGATATGCTTTTAAAAATGGGGATGCTGCCGGATGCCGACTTTGTCGGTGGGGTAATGGCAGAATCGGTTACCCACTCAACCAGCAAAATGACCGACGGTGACCGGGCGGCGGTTATTGAATACCTCGGCTCGCTCAAACCGGTTGATAACTACATTAAGCGCAAGAACAAGGGCAATTCAGACGAAAGCTGGCAGTAATCCCGGCTTTTTGCCCTTATAATCCCTAATCTAAGTTGCTATGAGCGATAAGGGGATTTAATCTCACAATCTGAGATTAATATTGTGGCGGCATACGCGTGCGGGGATGCCGTTTTTTTCCCAAATTGCACGAGAGGACTAAAGTGCAAAAATCAATTCTTATGGTAATAGCCGGGGCCGCCATTTTGGCAGGAGCCATTGGTGCGAGCGTGCTAATCGGTCAGGAGCAATCCCCGCCGCCAACTACGGCGCAAAAACCTCAAACCGAAAAAGCGGAAGTAACCCCGCCGACGTTTGATGTGGTTCGTGTAAATCACGAAGGCAATGCCGTAATGGCAGGAAGGGCCCACCCCGGATCAACCGTTGAGGTGCTTGACGGCGAAAAAATATTTGGCAGCGTAAAAACCGATGCTCGGGGTGAGTGGGTTTTTGTTCCCGACCATGCCCTTGAGGTCGGCGAACATAAGCTTGGCCTGAGAATGTTACTCGAAGGGCACGATCCTGTTTTATCCGATCATATTGTTCTTATGCGGGTGCCGGAGCGCGGCAATGACGTCCTTGCCCTAAAAGTTCGCCGTGATGGGTCCGGGCCCAGCGAAGTATTACAAAAGCCCGGGCCCAGCGAAGCAGCCAAAGGTGTCGCCCTTGCCATTGATAATGTCGATTATGGTTCCGGCAGGCTTTCCATCAGCGGTCGCGCCGACAATGGTTCAACCGTGCAGCTTTACGTAGATAATCGCTTTATCGGACGGGCAAAGGCGGATGAAAAAGGTCGCTGGACACTTACCCCAAAAACCGATATTGCACCCGGAAATTATAAATTACGTGCAGATCAAGTTGATGAAAACATGAAGGTCACGCATCGGGTGGAAATACCGTTTCAGCGCGCAGAGCTGGGCGATACATCAAATCTTGTCCCGGGATCGTTTGCTGTGGTTCAGCCGGGCAACAGCCTGTGGCGACTGGCTCGGCGCACCTATGGCAAGGGTGTGCGTTACCACGCAATATTTGAAGCCAATTCAGATCAGATAAAAAATGCCGACCTTATATATCCGGGTCAGGTTTTGCGACTGCCAGACAATTAGACAACAACAAGGATTTAGTAATTTGAAAGACGTTTTAGTACCTATTAACAGCGCCGGTTGGCCCTTTATTGCACTTTTTGCAGTTGTTTCGCTTGGGGCTAGCTATCTGTCGGAACCACTGGGCTGGGTTGGTGTGGTTTTGACCGCATGGTGCATTTATTTTTTCCGCGACCCCGACCGGGTAACCCCAACAAAAAAAGGGCTGGTGATAAGCCCGGCCGATGGTCGGGTCTGCCTGATTGATGAGGCCGCACCGCCGCCCGAACTGGAAATGGGCGATAAGCCAATGGTCCGGGTTTGCGTTTTCATGAACGTATTTAATGTGCACGTAAACCGCGCCCCAATGGACGGAACCATAACAAAAATAGCCTACCATCCGGGAAAGTTCTTTAATGCCGAACTTGATAAGGCAAGCGAACACAATGAACGTCAGGCCTTGGCCATGAAAACAACCGATGGACAGGATATTGCCTTCGTTCAAATAGCCGGTCTGGTTGCCAGACGCATTGTTTGCAATGCCACCGAGGGCCAGATGATTGCCGCGGGCGAAAGATTTGGCCTCATCCGCTTTGGCTCCAGAGTTGATGTTTATATGCCTGTGGGTACAAACCCGCAGGTAGCGGTTGGGCAATTGTGCATTGCCGGGGAAACGATAATTGCCGATCTTGGCTCAAACCTGGAAACAATAACCGGCGAAACGCGCTAGCTGTGCCAGCGATCCTGAGGAGAATTAAATGCAGCGCCCCCAACGCCCACGCCTTTCCATCAACACCATGATTCCAAACATGCTGACCATGCTGGCACTGTGTTCTGGCTTAACTGCAATTCGCTTTGCCTACGAAGGGCGCTGGGAACACGCCGCACTGGCAATTGCGGCGGCGGCCGTTCTCGATGCGTTGGATGGACGCATAGCAAGGCTGCTAAAAGGATCGTCCAAGTTTGGGGCCGAACTTGATAGCCTGTCCGATATGATTTGTTTTGGGGTCTCACCGGGATTGGTGCTTTATTTTTGGTCGCTGGAAACAATTGGTCGATTTGGCTGGGTTCTGGTTCTTTTATACGCCGTTGCCTGCGCGCTTCGCCTAGCGCGGTTTAACACCGCACACGACGACCCCGAACCGCCCGAATGGGAAGAGGTATTTTTTATCGGAATCCCGGCACCAATGGCCGCAGGTCTGGTTTTATTGCCTATGGTTATTTCATTTAATATTTGGGAAGAATTTTTCCGTCGCCCCGAAGTAGTGGTGATGTTTATGCTTCTGGTTTCGTGGCTTATGGTGAGCCGCATTCCGACATATTCATTTAAAAAGGTAAAACTCAAACCAAGCTGGATACTACCTACAATGCTGATAGTAGGTTTGTTGGCTGCGGGTATGCTTAGCGCACCATGGACAACGCTTTCAATTATGTTGCTTGGCTATCTAGGATTGATACCATTTTCCATAAGAAGCTACCGGGCAATGAAAAAACGCGCTGAGACTGAAGATTAAGCTGAGTTTTCTACCCCGGGCCTGCGCCTTTCAGCCCACCAATTAGAAAAGTTTTCCCGCGCCATCAATGCCGATGGGGTCAGCACCAGCGTAAGTATGGTTGAAAATGCAAGCCCGAAAACAATCGAGGTCGAAAGCTGAACCCACATCTGATTGGACGGGGTGCCAAATTCTACCGTACGGTTCATGAAATCAATGCCCACGTTCATGGCCATAGGCAACAATCCCAAAATTGTGGTTATCGTGGTAAGCAACACCGGACGCATGCGTTGTGCGCCGGTTAGCATTATGGCCTGGCGAATGTCGGGAACGGTTTCTTTCAGCCGATCAAATGTATCAATAAGAACAATGTTGTTATTTACCACAATACCGGCAAGAGAGATGACGCCGATGCCACCCATCACAATACCAAACGGCTGACCGGTTAATAATAATCCGATGAACACCCCGACGGTTGACATAATAACCGCCGAAAGAATAAGCGCGCTGGAATAAAAGCTATTGAATTGGGTGACCAGAATAATCGCGATAAGAAACAGCGCAACCCCAAACGCCTTTGAAAGGAATTCACTGGCTTTTTTCTGTTCTTCGTCCTCGCCCTTGAATTTTACTTTCACCCGCGGGTCAAGATTTGCCGTTTTCAACCACGCGCTGATTTCCTTGACCTTGTCGTTGGCGAGAATACCATCTTCTACCCCGGCCTTTATTAATATGACCCGTCTTGCATCCGTACGGCTGATGGTGCCGACCTTTGGTTGGGCCGATAGCTCAACAAAGTTTGAAATTGGAACCCGCCCTGCCGGTGTTTCAACGCGAATATGGCGAAGCTGCTCCAGGGTTCTGTATTTATCCGGGAAACGGGCGCGAATATCTAACTCTTCATCGGTGTCATCAGGCCTGAAACCGCCCAGCTTTACACCCCCGGTTGCCATTCTTATGGCCGAACCAACCGTTGAAATGCTGGCGCCAAACTTTGATGCCTGGGCACGGTCAACCTCAAACTCCCAATCAATACCGGGAAGCGGGCGCGAATCTTCCATATTAATAAAACCGCCGAGGTCTTCCATTGCCTTTACCGTTTTGGCCGCAGCCGGAACCAAAAGTTCCGGGAAACGAGACGAAAACTGCAATTGAATGGCTTTGCCGGTTGGTGGGCCGTTTTTCGCCTTTTCGCTGGCTATTATTATGCCGGCAATATGGTTGGTTCTTTCTTTTATTTCAGCCAAGATTTGTTCAGCCGGGCGACGGGTATTCCAGTCATCAAATTCCAGAAATATGTTGCCTATGATGTCTTCGGCTGCTTCGTTTGGGGCCTTGGATCTGGTGATGGCATAAACGGTTTCGATGCCAGCTACCTTCAACACCTGATCTTCGACGCTCCTTACCAGCGTGTCTCTTTCCCATATGGAAAGGTTTCCGCGGGCACGAATATCAATCTTTGCCTGTTCCGGTTCGGTTTCGGGGAAAAACTCAACCCCATTGCCGAACACGGCATAAATAATCTGCACCCCGACAAGAAGCCCGACTGCCATCAGCATTATCTTGCCCGGTCTTGCCAGTGCCCAATCAAGCACCTTTAGATAGGTTCCGGTATACCTGCCAACATGGGAAAAATCGGCTTCGTTGCCAGCCAATGCCCGCATTGCACCGGGGTCGGCGGTGCCGGGCTTGCCGATGTATGCCCCCAATGTCGGAACAAACACCAGCGCCATCAAAAGCGATGCGCTCAAAGTAGCGATCAGGGTTATGGGCAGATAAACCATGAACTCGCCGACAATTCCGGGCCAGAACAGCAACGGCAAAAACGCCGCCAGCGTTGTAAGGGTGGATGCTATGATGGGTGCCGCCATAAGTTTGGCCGCCTGTGAATAGGCCCGGTGGCGCGGCTCGCCTTCGCTCATTTTACGATCGGCGTATTCGGTAACCACAATGGCGCCATCAACCAACATTCCCACGGCCAAAACCAGACCAAACAACACCACCATATTCATGGTAAGACCCAGCGCGTGCAAAACCAAAACACCGGTCAGGAACGATCCCGGTATGGCGATACCGACAAGACCGGCTGAGCGCAACCCAAGGGCCGCAACCACCACAATCATAACCAGTATAACCGCACTGATAACGCTGTTTTCGAGGCTGCTGAGGCGTTCCTTGATTATCTCTGACTTATCGTTGATGAACGATACGGCAACAGACTGTTTTAGTGTTTCCGGCCATAATTCACGTTCGGCCATAACAACAGCGCGAACCTGCTCAACCGTATCGATAAGGTTTTCACCGGAGCGCTTTGAAACATCCAACGTAACCGCAGGATTGCCGCCAACCCGGGCGAAGCTTTTGGGATCTTTAAAGCTGCGTCTTACTTCGCCAATATCGGCTAGCTTGATAACAGAATCTCCAACGGTCTTTGCCGGGGTCGACATAATTTCATCTATGGTGTCAAACAGGCCCGGAACCTTGAGCACAAATTTGCCGCGTCCGGTATCCTGTGCGCCGGCGGCAACTAACTTGTTGGCATTGCGTATACCGGCAGTTGCCTGAGCCGGATCCATTCCATAGCTTTCCATCTTTACCGGATCGATAAGGATTTCCACCATCTCATCACGAACCCCGGTCAGATTAGCGGACAAAACCGGCGATAGCCCTTCTATGGAATCTTTCAATTCACGCCCAATATGCAAAAGTGCGCGTTCCGGAACTTCGCCCGAAAGAGTTACGGTTAAAATAGGAAAGGCTGAAATATTTATTTCTTCGATTATCGGCTCGTCGCTATCATCGGGTAATTCCGGTTGAGCAAGATCAACCTGAATACGAACATCGCTAATCGCCTTGTCTGCATCAAAGCCGGCATCGAACTCCAACACCGCGCTGGCACCGCCCTCGAAACCCTTGGCCCGCATTTCCTTTAGGCCTTCAACCGAGCGTAGCTCTTGTTCAAGCGGGCGAATTATCAGGCGTTCGGCATCTTCCGGGGAAATGCCTTCGTGCATTACGCGCACGATTATCAGTGGAATATTTACGTCCGGTTCCGCTTCCTTGGCTATGTCGACATAGGCAACCGAACCGGCAATAAGCAGCAATACCAGTGTGCTGAGCACCGTGCGGGCATGGGAAAAAGCAAGGTCGATAACGCCCTTCCTTTTGCCGCCTCCCCCTCCCGACCGAGTACACTGGGCCGGGGGGCGGCTACGGGGGGGCCGGTCGGAGGAAACTCCTGACCGACAACAATCACATTTTCTTCGGGGGTTAGTCCGGAAATCCAGATACCCCGACGGGTATCGGAAACCATTTCAACCGGGTGAAACATGACCGTGCCATCATCGGATACGGTTTTGATACCCAACACACCATCATCGTTGAGGGTAAGAATGGCCGGGGTGACCAAATGCGCTAAAACCGTTTCCATGGGCAAAATAAGCTCGGCTGTTACCCCTTCGGGAACAGACATATCTGGCACATCAACGCTGACCTCAACCGCATAGGTGCGGGTAGATATGTTTGAAGCCCTTGATACATAACTGACCACGCCATCAAAGCTGCGCCCGTCCATCAGGTGAATGCTGGAAGCACCGCCAAGGGAAACGCTGCTGGCATCACGCTCGGCAACTTCGGCCGCTACTTTTATGCTGGAAATATCAATTACCTTTGCCGCCATCCGCCCTTTGGACACCATATCGCCGACCTCAACCGGGATGTCATCGACCACACCGTCAAAGGGGGCGCGAATAATTGTGTTGTTAAAATTGCTTTGGGCAGATGCAACCGCAGCCATCGCCGCCTCAAGGTCGGCCTTGGCGCCGGCGGTGTTTATTTTTGAGCGAAAACCTTCTTTGCCCAGCTCGGACGCCGCCTCAAAGGAAATTTCTGCCTGCACTAATCTGGCTTCGGCTTCAGCCAGGCGTTCGGCCCGACCTTCGGAATTAAAGCGAACAAGCACCTCACCCTTTTTGACCTCGGATCCCTTAGTCGCGACCACATCGGAAACGGTGGCATCGAACTTGGATTTAAGGTCAACCGAACGATTGGCCTTAACCCGACCATAGACCGCAACCGTGCGGGTGTGCATTACGGCCTTGCTGGTGGCGACCTGAACCCGCGCAATTTGTCGGGGCTGGGTTGCAACCTCACCGCCGCCAAAATCAATTGAAAAAACACCGGTCAACATCCACAGCAACGTCAGCATGGCAATAGCCATTGCCGCCTTGTACGAAGAATTTAATCCGGCCCAGCGCGAGCGTATTTCAGCAACGCCTGCAGAGTTTGTAAAATCCTTAGGCGTCATTTAGGCGGCTCCTCTTTCGGCCAGTGGATGGGCCGCGTTAACGTTACCTATTATCCTGCGTAAAAAAGAACGAAAAAGCTCTGCTTCTTCTTCGCTAAATCCTTCGGTAACCGCGGCCAGGGTTTTCATTGCTTCGGGAACCAACAGATTGATAAGCCCGAACCCTGTTTCGGTTACAAAAACCCTGAACCGACGGCGATCATGTTCATCGCGACGACGCTCAACAAAGCCGTCGCGCTCCATCCTGTCCAGTGTACGGGTAAGGGTTGCCTGCTCAATAACCATGCGCTCGGCAAGTTCGCGTTGAACTATTCCGTCTTCTTCCCACAACACCACCAACACCTGCCACTGGGCGGGCGTTACCCCCTTGGGCGCAAGGCATTCGGCCAACATTCCCATGGTCAGTTTGTGGGCGTTGGCCAACAGGTAGCCAATAGAGCTATTCCTTTTTTTGCGCACCTCGGCCGCGATGTATTCCCGGTCCATTCCCGGTTGCCATAGTGGCTCATTCGGGGTCTCGCAGCCGGTCTCGTTCCTTGGGTCTTTGTCTGGTGTGTCTTGGTCTGGCATATCTAGGTATTCAGTCCTTCATAATTAGCATACTATTAGTTAGCATACTAATTAATACCCAGCAATTAGCTTTTTAAGACTATGGGGGATAAAGCCCGGGTTTGCGCCAAAACTGATTATGAATTGATAATTTCGCCGTCTGGTGCGTAGGCACCGTCCCGGTCTTCTATTTCCACAACCCATAAATCGGGATCAATATTTATTTCGCGCGCGATATAGGCATCGGAGGATGTTTCCATTTCCAGATGTTGCTTGGAGCCCTCGGCCCCGCCACCGGCAACAACCATCCACACCCTGTTGCCATCGCCATCAAATACGCGGGCCAGAACCGTGCAGCCGGTACCAAGTCTATTGATTTTTAATAATACACCGCCGGCATCAATATCGCCGCGCTTGATAATTACTGCCGGGATGGTCTGCTGGTCGCACAAACGAAGTTGAGCGGAAACCCAGATGCCTGTCTTGAGTCTGGGTTGGGACAATCTAAAAATCATCTCCGCTATCGCGACGGCCAATGGTCAAGTCGCGATTGATGTGAACGCACATCAGCAAGCCAAAGCCAAACAAAATCGTCAGCATTGCGGTTCCGCCATATGAAACCAATGGCAACGGCACACCAACAACCGGTATAAGCCCCATAACCATTGCAATATTAATAAAAATATAGAGGAAGAAAGTTATGGTAACCCCCATCCCAACCAGACGACCAAAATGGCTGCGACTGGAAAGTGAAATGGAAAATCCATAGAACAACAATAAAATATAAAGGGCCAATAGGCCAAGCCCGCCGACAAGACCGAATTCCTCTGCCAGCATGGTAAATATAAAATCGGTTTGTTTTTCAGGCAGGAAATTAAGGTGACCTTGGGTTCCCATCAGATAGCCCTTGCCAAATACCCCGCCTGACCCCAGTGCAATTTTGGACTGAATAATATGGTAGCCGGAACCAAGGGTATCTTGCTCGGGGTTGATAAAGGTCATAATGCGGGCGCGCTGATAATCACGTAGCAGGTAAAACCATGCGACCGGCGCACTGGCAAGGCCAACCCCGCCAACCAATACGAATTTCCATATGCGAACCCCGGCGGCAAAAAATATTCCAATACTAGCGAACACCACCATAATTGTGGTCCCTAAATCCGGCTGGCGCAAAATCAAAAACGCCGGAACGGCGACCATTAACAATGGCGGAATAAGAAATGTCGGGCGTTCAATTTCTTCTATGCTGCCGCCGTGAAAATATCTTGCCAGCGCAAGAACCACCGCAACCTTCATTAATTCAGATGGCTGGACATTAAATATACCCAGGCTGATCCAGCGTTGCGCCCCCATACCGACAAAGCCGGCAATTTCCACCGCTATCAATAAAGCCAAAACAACAAAATACACCCCATATGAAAAACGCAGCCACAACCTGATATCGGTAACCGCAACAACGGTCATCCCTAAAAGACCAAGTGCAAAACGCACCATCTGGCGCGATGCCCATGGATCAAGGTCGCCACCTGCTGCCGAATAAAGCATGGCAAACCCAACCGTTGCGGTAATGCACAGCAAAATAATAAAAAACCAATGCATGTGCAGAAGTTTTTGCCCTAATGACATCTGTGATTGCACGAAGGAATTATTATGTAACATCTTCACCCCCGTCTTTATCCATTACTTTGCTGTTTGCCTCACGCGAGACCGGGGCGGGGGCGGGGGTGCTCAAGGCGAGCTTTTGTGCTTCCAATAAAATATCTCGCGCCAACGGTGCGGCGGCGCCAGAGCCGCTTCCGCCATGTTCAACCACAACGGATACGGCAAATCTGGGGTTTTCTACCGGACCATAGCCCACAAACAATGCGTGATCGCGCTCTTTCCATGGTAGCTCATCGTTTTTAAGCACACCGGTTTCACGCTCCAACTTGCTAATCCGGCGAACCTGAACCGTGCCTGTTTTGCCAGCCATTTCCATGCCTACTTCTGATATGCGCGCCTTTCTTGCCGTACCCTTTTTTCCATTTACGACATTGTTCATTCCATTTTTAACAATTTGCAGATATTCCGGGGCAACACCGATGGATTTAAGTTCTGTTTCATTGTCGGACGCATCTTCCCCATCCTCATTAACAACCAATCTGGGGAAAACCTGAAAACCGCCATTGGCAATTCGTGCCGTCATAATCGCCAATTGCAGCGGCGTGGTAAGCACATAACCCTGCCCGATGCCCGCTATCATGGTTTCGCCCATTTGCCATGGCTCATTTAATTCGCCCATTTTCCATTTGCGTGTCGGCATAAGGCCGTGTTTTTCGCCGGGAAGACCCAAGTCCAGCGACTTGCCCATGCCGAGCCTTTCGCCCATGGCCGATATTCTATCTATGCCCGCACGTCTGGCGGTTTCATAAAAATAAACATCACACGATTGCTCTATTGCTTCTTCCATGTTTACCGAACCATGGCCGCCACGTTTCCAGCAATGAAACTCTGCGTTGCCCAGTTTGGTCGAACCGGAACAATGGATTTTTGTTTCTGGTGTTATGGATCCTTTTTCAAGGGCCGCCAACGCCACTGCCATTTTAAAGGTCGATCCCGGAGAGTACTGCCCCGATATGGCCTTGTTGGTTAGCGGGGATTTTTTATTATGGATTAACGCATCCCACTGGGCTTGATCCAATCCCTTGTTAAACATATTGGGATCAAACGAAGGACTGGAAACCATGGCCAGCACATCACCGGAATGAACATCAACCACAACAACCGATGCGCTTTCTTTACCCAGCAGTTTCGATACAAACCGCTGCAGATCCAGATTAATCGTCAGGCGAACTTCGTTTCCGGGCTGACCTTCCTGACGGGCAAGCTCGCGAATAACACGGCCAAGGGCATTTACCTCAACCTGCGAGCTGCCGCCTGTGCCGCGCAGCTGCATATCATATACTTTTTCAATTCCTGCTTTGCCTATGCGAAATCCCGGAAGCTCAAGCAGCGGATCGTCGGAAATTTCTTTTTCAGAAACAGCCGCAACATACCCCATAACATGGGCTACTTCTTCGCCATATATATAATTCCTGCTCTGACCGACATCTATTAACACACCGGGCAGGTCGGGGGTGTTTACCTCAATCCGTGCAACATCACCCCAGCTAAGGTTTTCGCGCACCGTAATTGGCACGAATGCGCGTTTGCGTTTGGCCTCGCGCAAAATCCTGCGCCAATCTTTGTCGCCCATGGGTATAATTTTGGAAAGAAGATCGAGCGTTATAGACAGATCGCCCGCTTGTTCCGGTATGACCACCGCGCGATAGTTTTGCTGATTATCGGCCATGGCGCGGCCAAAACGGTCAACTATTCTGCCCCTTGGCGGGGCTAAAAGTCGCAGGTTTATTCGGTTTTCATCGGCTAGTGTTTTATAGCGACTGGATTCGACTACCTGCAGGTAATACATGCGTCCGACAAGGGTTGATAACAGCAATGCCTTGCCCCCGGCAAGCATTGCCGCCCGGCGGGAAAAAAGCTTATGTCTTTCGGAATCCCTATGCATTTTATTCCTGTTTATTCTTATTTATTCTTATTTATTCTGTGGTCAACATTCGTTGCTGCCATAGCATCAACATCCACGTCAGAACGGGAAAGGTTCCAAGCGTAACCAGATACTGAAAAAACATATTCATCAGTCCGGTTGACTGGCCAAAAAAGCCAGAGACCAAAGCCCACGTCAGAACGAACGCCGCCGCAGACACCATCGCAAAACCAATCCACACAACCGCAAATGATTTTCCGGTAAAAAACACCTGCTGGCTCAAAACAACCATGTGTACGGCAAGGAAAACAAGCGCATTTACCCCAAACGGCGTGCCGACCAAGGCATCCTGCATCAGGCCTGCTATGAAAACCGCCCATGCCGGTAAAAGATCGGGACGATAGATAGACCAATGATATATAGCCATAAGCGGCAACATTGGTGCGATGTGGGCAAATTCAGGAATCCTGGTGGGTATTGCGCTCATTACTATAAGAAGCGCGGTCAGGACAAACGGTGTTGAACCACGTGCAATTAAATCAAGACGCTGCAAAAAACCGGGCTTCATTATTTGCTCACTCCTGCACCTTCTGCCGCCGAAGGTGCATCAAGAATTCCTTTAAGGCCGTAATCCACAATTCGTACAAACTCTATCCGTTCGCGCTGTACGAACGGCTGCACCATAATTCCTTTTTCATCGACTGCGGTTATTATGCCCACCTGTATTCCCGGTGGAAAAGCGCCGCCATGACCGGATGTAACCACCCTGTCACCGGGCGAAACCACCGCACCGGGGGGGAGATGAATTAACTTTGGTCTGTCTGAATTATCACCAGCCATTATTGCTCTTGTTCTGCTCGCCTCAACAATAACCGGGATGCGAGAGGTAAGATCGGTTATTAGCAAAATACGAACCGAACGCGTACCAACGCCCTGCACCCTGCCGACCAGCCCTTCATTTGTTACCACGGCCTGACCCTTGGTCGCGCCATTGCGCAAACCGGCACCGGCAATAAGACTGCGAACAAACGCGCCGCCTGTATCTGCTATTACGCGCGCGGTTATAAATCCGGGTTCGGCATCGGGGGCAAAGTTCAATAGCCCCTTTAATTGTTTGTTTTCGACCTCAAGCTTTCGGGCGGCAGATTGCCACTGCAAAAGCAAATCATTTTCGCCGCGCAGTTTTTCATTTTCTGATCTTATGTCGGCAAGAAGATTAATTTCAGAAATAACTTTTTCGGTGCTTGAAATTGGCCTGGATAAGGTATCGAGTATAGGGGTCGCAACATCCGATATGTTGGAGCGTACCCGTTCCATTAGCTCTGGATCGGCTTTTCCCAATAGCAACAGGCCAAGGGATGCCGCCACCAAAGTAACGTACATAAGTCGGTTGCCGACACCGCGCCCGGGCTGGACGAAGCCTGAATGTATAGCTCTAATACGATCTGTCATATTTTTCCCCCGCTCTACATGGGAAAATCCCCAGAACCCCATCATTATTACAATGGGGTTTAAATGCGGGTGCTCTAGCAATGCTAAACCCGAGCAAATACTATGCCCGGACTAGGGTTAATATAGATTAACCAGAAAAAAACGCAATAATTGCCAATGCTTATGGGTAGCTGGAAATGAAGCCGGGCTGAAAACCCGCTCAATACATACTCCGTTAATACATAGTCGTCAGCACGTTTCTGAGTTTTTTCATTTCTTCCAAGGCCCGACCGGTTCCCAAGACCACGCATGAAAGCGGATCATCACCAATAGAAACCGGAAGCCCGGTTGCGTGCCTGAGGACATAATCAATGTTGCCCAACAAAGCGCCACCACCGGTAAGAACGATGCCTTTATCAACTATATCGGCTGCCAGTTCGGGTGCTGTGTGTTCCAACGCCACCTTTACGGCCTCGATAATTGCGCCAACAGGTTCGGCCAGACTCTCGGCAATTTGGCGCTCTGAAATAATAAGTTCCTTAGGCACGCCGTTCATAAGATCGCGGCCTTTTATTTCCATGGTGCGGCCATCGCCTTCTTCCGGCGGGCAGGCCGAACCGATGGTTTCTTTTATGCGTGCAGCCGATGCTTCGCCGACCAGCAAGTTATGATTGCGACGAATGTAGGCAATAATGGCCTCATCCATTTTGTCGCCACCAACCCGAACCGAGCGGGCATAAACAATACCGCCAAGGCTAAGCACCGCAACTTCGGTGGTGCCACCGCCAATATCAACAACCATTGAACCGGTGGGTTCGGTCACCGGAAGGCCGGCGCCGATGGCGGCGGCCATTGGTTCTTCGATTAAAAATACCTTGCGTGCGCCTGCGCTTTCAGCAGATTCCTGAATGGCGCGGCGCTCTACCGCGGTAGAGCCCGATGGCACGCAAACTACAACCATGGGGCTGGCGAAACTGCGGCGGTTGTGAACCTTGCGGATAAAATATTTGATCATTTCTTCGGCGACTTCGAAATCGGCAATAACGCCGTCACGTAAGGGGCGAATTGCTTGAATGTCACCCGGGGTGCGACCCAGCATCTGCTTGGCTTCGTTACCGACAGCCAGCACCTGCTTTTTGCCCTTGTGTTCTGTTATTGCCACAACCGAGGGCTCGTTGAGCACGATGCCCTTGCCCTTGACAAAAACAAGGGTGTTTGCGGTACCTAAATCGATGGCCATATCTGCCGAAAGAAAACCAAAAAGAGACGAAAACATTACTTAAAATCCACCAGTTTAATTACTTTTATTAAGAAAAACCCCAGAATCTACCGCCTTTGGGCAAGGGCCCGCCGGATATGCGAATCCGGCACGTCCTTTATACACATTGTTTATACAGGCCCAAGCAGGTGAATTACTAGGCCGAAAGCGCCGATGGGGCCGATTTTTCACGCTTTACCAAAAGCTTGTTCAGGGCATTGATGTAGGCCTTGACGCTGGCCACCATGGTATCGGTGTCAGCCGCCTGTCCGTTAACGCTGCGGCCTTTTTCCTCCAACCTGACGGTGACCTCGGCCTGAGCATCGGTTCCGCCGGTAACAGCATGAACCTGATAAAGCTGGAGCCGGGCCTCATGGGGGAACAGCTGCTTGACCGCATTAAACGCCGCATCCACAGGGCCAT
>DAOWFT010000058.1 GCA_030637845.1 Thalassospiraceae bacterium | reverse complement strand
TTCCCGGCCTTGATGGCGTCGAAGAGGTGGTTATCAACCGCGAGGTTGTGGCCGATGCCGCCAAGCCGCTTTACATCTATGCCGATCGCGCCGAAGAGGTAGAATCGAGCGCCTGATAATCAAGCAATATTTAATCAAATAAAGCCGTCTGTATGACACCTACAGGCGGCTTTATTTTTTTCTGAGGCCCTGCTCTGGGGCTTGAATTCCCCGGTTTTTGGCCCATATCATATTGGTTAATACCTGCCGTTCCCCCCTGTAATGACCGCCATCACTTGAATAGGCCGCCAAAGGGGGCCATCTTTAATGAAATGAAACAAAAAACGGAAAACATAAAAAAATGACAGATCAAGCGATTGAAACAGTGAAGCCCCACACCGATGGCGACCTGCTGCCGGTATTGCCGCTTCGCGATATTGTGGTTTTCCCCCACATGATCGTTCCGCTTTTTGTTGGACGCGAGAAATCGGTTCTGGCGCTGGAAGACGTAATGCGCGAGGACAAGCAAATTCTTCTGGTTGCGCAAAAAAATGCCGCCGAGGACGATCCCGGAACCGATGATATCTACACGGTTGGAACCATTTCCACCGTATTGCAGCTGCTCAAACTTCCCGATGGAACCGTAAAGGTCTTGGTCGAAGGCGGGCAGCGGGCAATTGTAAATAAATTTGATGAAAGCCAGCCGTTCTTTCAGGCCAGCATCAGCGTAATTGATGAACCGATTGGCGAAGCCCAAGAAATGGAAGCTCTTTCTCGCTCGGTGGTTGGCGAGTTTGAGCAGTACATAAAGCTGAACAAAAAAATACCGCCAGAGGCACTGGTTTCCATCAACCAGATAGAGGACCCGTCCAAGCTTGCCGACACGGTTGCTTCGCATCTTGCGCTGAAAATATCCGACAAACAGGAACTGTTGGAAATACAATCCGTCGCCGAAAGGCTGGAGCGGGTTTATTCGTACATGGAAGGTGAAATCGGCGTATTGCAGGTTGAAAAGAAAATCCGCAACCGGGTTAAACGCCAGATGGAAAAAACCCAGCGCGAATATTATCTCAATGAACAGATGAAGGCGATCCAGAAAGAACTGGGTGACGGCGAAGAAGGCCGTGACGAGGTTTCCGAGCTGGAAGATAAAATCAAAAAAACCAGGCTTTCAAAAGAAGCCCGGGAAAAATGCAATGCCGAGATAAAGAAACTAAAAAATATGTCGCCCATGTCGGCAGAGGCGACCGTAGTTCGCAACTATCTTGACTGGATACTCGGCATCCCGTGGAAAAAGAAAAGCGCGATTAAGAAAGACCTCAAGGAAGCCGAAAAAATCCTTGATGCCGATCACTATGGCCTCGAAAAGGTAAAAGAGCGCATCATCGAGTATCTTGCGGTGCAAAGCCGAACCAAAAAACTAAAGGGGCCGATACTTTGTCTGGTTGGCCCTCCGGGTGTTGGTAAAACATCGTTGGGTAAATCCATCGCCAGAGCCACGGGGCGCAAGTTTGTCCGTATGAGCTTGGGCGGGGTCCGTGACGAGTCTGAAATTCGTGGTCATCGCCGCACCTATATCGGCTCGATGCCGGGCAAGGTTGTGCAGGGCATGAAAAAGGCCAAGGTCTCAAACCCGCTGTTCCTGCTTGATGAAATTGATAAAATGGGGGCCGATTACCGCGGTGATCCGGCATCGGCACTTTTAGAGGTGTTGGATCCTGAGCAAAACTCAACCTTTAATGATCATTATCTCGAGGTTGATTATGACCTATCGGACGTGATGTTTGTAACCACCGCAAACACCATGAATATGCCGGGCCCCTTGATGGACCGTATGGAGATAATCCGTCTTTCCGGCTACACCGAGGATGAAAAGGTTGAAATTGCCAAGCGCCATCTGATTGATAAACAAATCGAATCCCACGGCCTGAAAGAAGGCGAGTGGTCAATCTCCGATGCCGCCATTCGTGACATTATTCGTTATTACACCCGCGAGGCCGGCGTTCGTAACCTTGAGCGTGAAATTGCAAACCTTATTCGCAAGGCAACAAAAGAAATTGTTATGGACGTTAAGGTTAAATCCATAAAGGTAACTGCCAAGAATCTGGAAAAATACGCAGGCGTTAAGCGCTACCGCTATGGCGAACTGGAAGACGAGGATAAAGTTGGCGTTACCACTGGCCTTGCCTGGACCGAGGTTGGCGGTGAGATACTGCAAATCGAAGCGGTTGTGGTTCCCGGCAAGGGACGCATGACCATCACCGGCAAGTTGGGCGATGTAATGAAGGAATCCATTCAGGCGGCAAACTCGTTTGTTCAGTCCCGGGCCGCCCAATTTGGCATTAAACCGCCAACTTTCCAGAAAAAGGATATTCACGTCCATGTTCCGGAAGGGGCCACGCCCAAGGACGGGCCATCGGCTGGTGTTGGCATGGTTACATCCATCGTTTCGGTGCTAACGGGCATCCCGGTTGGAAAAAACGTTGCCATGACCGGTGAGATAACCCTCAGGGGTCGCATTCTTCCCATCGGTGGATTGAAAGAAAAGCTTCTTGCCGCGCTTCGTTCCGGAATAACCACGGTGCTAATACCCAAAGACAATGAAAAGGACCTGGCCGAAATACCCGACAACGTGAAAAAAGGATTGAAGATAATTCCGGTCTCTCATGTTGAGGAAGTTTTGAAGGTGGCACTAACCGAATCGCTTACCCCCATCGAATGGGACGAAGATGCAGAAGTCGAAGGATCGGCTCATTCCAAGGGTTCTGACGGTGATAATGGGGATATTCTCACCCATTAATTTTATATCACCCAACCTAATGCTATTGATGATGAAACCCCTATGAAGCATTTGTTTTATAGGGGTTTTTTCTGTTTATAAGGTTTTTGGACCCAATCAATTTTATCTAAAATGTACTGAAAACCGCAAAAAACTGGGGAAAACTGGACATCCGTGATTGACGGGGCGGAAAAAAGGAAGCTAATTTCACCCATCTACTTTTTCCTGATGCCGAGACCTCGGCGTTATTTGTTTTTAAATCTCGATTTATGAAGGGGGCATTACCTTGAACAAGAACGATCTCATCGCAGCAGTTGCCGAACGTACCGAGCTTTCAAAAGCGGACACAACTAAAGCAGTTGACGCCGTTATCGAAGCTATCACTAGCTCATTGAAGACAGGTACCGAAGTTCGCCTGGTAGGCTTTGGTACTTTCAGCGTTGCCCGTCGCAAGGCAACCACCGGACGTAACCCACGTACCGGCGAAAGCATCCAGATTAAGGCTTCTAACCAGCCTAAATTCAAAGCTGGCAAAGCCCTTAAGGAAGCCGTTAACTAATAGGCTCTCCATATAGGTTTTTAACTGGTCGTCCCCATATGGGGGCGGCCAGTTGCTTTTTGGGAAGCAGCCAAAGAAGCGGGGGTAAAAAAGTGTTCGTTTAGGGCCTTTAATTGCTTGCAGGTAATGGGCGTGGCGGTTAATCTCCCCCGCGCCTCAATGAGGGCGGTTAGCTCAGTTGGTAGAGCATCTCGTTTACACCGAGAATGTCGGGGGTTCGAGCCCCTCACCGCCCACCATTTTCTTGACTTAAGGCCCGCGTCCATCGCCGCTTGACACCCGGCGGGGCCTGCATTACTAGACAGCTTCCCTTATATGGGGGTGTAGCTCAGTTGGTTAGAGCGCCGGCCTGTCACGCCGGAGGTCGCGGGTTCGAGTCCCGTCACTCCCGCCATTACCCCCACACAGCTTTTGTTGCGATTCTCATAATTTGCGGGCTATTTTCCGGCCTGCGGCCATATTTATGAGTTAATTTTGCGACCTTTTGCCGCTAGCCATTAAAAAAAACCAATATTAAGCCATTTCAACTACTTGGATGGGTGGCGGTACTACCCATTTGGGCTTTGGCAGGCATGAAAAATGGCTTATAACATTGGGAAAGCCCCCAGAAAGGGGGAGAGATTACAATAACAAAAGACCTGGGGAGGTCACGTGCACATGAGGAAGACGTCATTCGAGCGTCTTGCGTTTCAGCAAAAGACAGCATTCATGCTATCTGCTTGGCTATTAGCTAGCGGTGGTTGCGTGCGCCCATGTGCGCGCCTGAAATCTGCGGAGGTGGGTGTAAAATGACAGACGCAATTACAACCAATACCTTGCTCGGCGATTATTTGCCGATACTTATTTTTCTCGCTATCGCCATAGCCATGTCGGTGATGATGATTGCGGCGTCGATAATTATTGGGCGGCAGAAACCAGACGTCGAAAAACTTTCCGCCTACGAGTGTGGCTTTGAAGCATTCGAAGATGCCCGGACAAAGTTTGACGTTAGGTTTTATCTGGTAGCCATTCTTTTCATCATATTCGATCTTGAGGTGGCCTTTCTGTTCCCCTGGGCGGTAAGCCTTGGCGATATTGGCGTGTTCGGTTTCTGGTCAATGATGTTGTTCCTTGGCGTTCTTACCATTGGCTTTATCTATGAATGGAAGAAAGGGGCTCTGGAATGGGAGTAACCCGTAACGTGCTTGCCAGAACTGTAGCCGTAAGAACCGCACCCGACGGCAGGGGAGGTCGCTCATCGACTGATAAGGCGTTGCTTGATCAGGACGCGGTGCTTGGCGATGTGGCCATGGAAATGGAAGACCGTGGTTTTGTAACCGCTAGTATCGACAAGGTAGTCAATTGGGCCAGAGCCGGTTCCATGTGGCCAATGACTTTTGGTCTGGCCTGCTGTGCGGTGGAAATGATCCACGCCTACATGAGCCGTTATGATCTGGATCGTTTTGGTGTTGTTCCGCGCCCAAGTCCGCGCCAGTCAGATGTTATTATTGTTGCCGGAACCCTAACCAACAAAATGGCCCCGGCGTTCCGTAAAGTTTACGACCAAATGGCAGAACCGCGCTGGGTTATATCCATGGGTTCGTGCGCCAATGGCGGCGGCTATTATCATTATTCATATTCCGTAGTACGCGGATGCGACCGGGTTGTGCCGGTTGATATCTATGTGCCCGGCTGTCCACCAACAGCCGAAGCATTGCTTTACGGCATCTTGCAATTGCAAAAGAAAATACATCGCACCGGAACGCTTTGGCGTTAACGGCTAAATAATTTAGAAAGACGTAAAGTTATGAGCGAAGCACTTGAAGAACTTCTGGGTATAATCACCGCACATCTAGGTGATAGTGTTTTGCATTCTGAAATTCAGTTTGATGAAATTTCCATTACCGTAAAACATGACGAGATCCAGCGCGCGCTTACTTATCTGCGTGATGATGTAAATTGCCAGTTCAAGCAACTGGTCGATATTTGCGGCGCCGATTACCCTGAACGGGAAAAACGTTTTGAGGTTGTTTATAATCTTCTCAGCCTTACCCACAATCGTCGCGTCCGGGTGAAGGTTTTGGTTGCGGACGAAGGCGTTCCCAGTGCGGTTCCTGTTTTTTCAACTGCCGGATGGTTTGAACGCGAAGTATGGGACATGTACGGAATCTTTTTCGAAGGCAATCCCGACCTAAGACGCATTCTTACGGATTATGGTTTTGAAGGCCATCCGTTACGCAAGGATTTCCCGTTGACCGGTTTTGTTGAAATTCGTTACGACGAAGAACAAAAACGCGTTGTTTATGAGCCTGTGAAGCTAGCGCAGGATTTCCGCAATTTCGATTTCCTCAGCCCGTGGGAAGGCCCGGCAGCACTTCCCGGCGATGAAAAAGCAACCAAAAACGAGGAAGGGGCTTAGAAGGTTAAACAATGGCAGTAAACCAAATAAAAAACCTGACCCTTAACTTTGGCCCGCAGCATCCTGCGGCCCACGGTGTGCTGCGCATGGTGCTGGAAATGGATGGCGAGGTGGTTGAGCGCGCCGATCCGCACATTGGTCTTTTGCACCGGGGTACCGAAAAACTTATCGAACACAAAACCTATATGCAGGCGGTTCCTTATTTTGACCGGCTTGATTACGTTGCCCCACAAAATCAGGAACACGCATTTGTTTTGGCGGCGGAAAAATTGTTGCAGGTAGAAATACCTGAGCGCGCCCAATATATCCGCGTTCTTTATTGCGAAATAGGGCGCATCTTAAATCATATTTTGAATGTTTCTTCTTATGCCATTGACGTTGGTGCGATGACACCGATGTTGTGGTCGTTTGAAGAGCGCGAACGTTTAATGGAATTCTGCGAACGTGTATCGGGCGCCAGAATGCACATGAACTATTTCCGCATTGGCGGCGTTGCCTGCGATATGCCAGACGGTCTTGCCGATGATATCTGGGACTGGACGGAAACTTTCCCGCAGATGATAGATGACATGGAAACCCTGCTGACCGAAAACCGTATATTCAAGCAACGCACAGTTGATATCGGTGTGGTTACGCCGGAACAGGCGTTGGATTGGGGTTTCACCGGGCCTAATTTGCGCGCCAACGGCTTTGCCTGGGATTTGCGCAAGAGCCAACCCTATGATGCCTACGCCAAAATGGATTTTGATATTCCGGTTGCTAAAAATGGCGACTGTTATGACCGCTATCTTGTTCGCATGTATGAAATGCGGGAATCGGTAAAAATTATGCGCCAAGCATTAAAAGAAATGCCGGATGGATTGGTTCGCGCCGATGACAGGCGGGTATCGCCACCGCCGCGCGAAGAAATGAAGCATTCGATGGAAGCGCTTATCCATCATTTCAAGTTGTTTACCGAAGGTATTCGGGTTCCCGCAGGCGAAACTTATACTGCGGTGGAGGCACCCAAAGGCGAGTTCGCGGTTTATCTGGTATCGGATGGTTCCAACCGTCCCTACCGTTGCAAAATACGCGCACCGGGGTTTGCCCATTTGCAGGCAATGGAATTAATGACCAAGGGCCACATGCTGGCCGATGCGGTCGCGGTAATTGGGTCTATCGATATTGTGTTTGGTGAGATCGACAGATGAGTATTGAAAGCAAAAGTTTTTCTTTTTCGGCTGAAAACGCCGAACTGGCCAAGGCAGAACTTGCCAAGTACCCAACCGGGCGCGAGGCAAGTGCGGTTATGCCGTTGCTGATGATTGCCCAGCGTCAAAATGACGGCTGGCTGCCACGCGAGGCCATGGAAACGGTTGCCGAAATGACCGGGCTTGCGGATATTCGTGTTTACGAGGTCGCGACTTTTTACACCATGTATAATTTGCAACCGGTTGGCAAAAACCACGTTCAGGTTTGCACCAATATTTCTTGCCTGCTTAAGGGCTCGGACGAAATTGCCAAGGTTTGCAAAAAACGTCTTGATCTTGCGTTCGGTGAAAGCTCTGCCGATGGCAAATTCACCCTTTCCGAGGTTGAATGTCTTGGTGCCTGCGTCAATGCACCGATGATGCAAATTAACGATGATTTTTACGAAGACCTGACGATTGAGACCGCCGAAGCGGTTTTAGATAAACTGGCAAACGGCGAAACACCCACCCCCGGGCCGCAATCGGGGCGCCGTGGTTGCGAGCCAACCGGTGGCCTGACCACGCTTAAAGACGCTCACGCTAAGTCAGCAGGGGGGTCTTAAATTATGCTGGCAGACAAGAACCGCATCTTTACCAATATTTACGGGCTTAACGATACCTCGCTCAAAGGGGCAAAGTCGCGTGGCGACTGGGATGGAACGGCAGCGATACTTAAAAAAGGGCGCGAAGCCATAATCGAAGAAGTTAAATCATCCAACCTGCGTGGTCGTGGTGGCGCCGGTTTCCCCACCGGGTTGAAGTGGTCGTTCATGCCCAAGGAAGAAAGCGAGCGTCCGCACTATTTGGTTGTTAATGCCGATGAGGGCGAACCGGGTACATGCAAAGACCGTGAGATCCTGCGCAATGAACCACACAAGCTGATTGAGGGTGCGCTTATT
>DAOWFT010000033.1 GCA_030637845.1 Thalassospiraceae bacterium | reverse complement strand
TTGCCCCCGCGGATGAGGACAGCGCGGTTCGTATGTTTGAAATTACCCAATCCATAATGGACGCAAACGGATTGCCCGCTTATGAGATTTCCAACCATGCGCGGCCCGGCTTTGAAAGTCGGCACAACATGGTTTACTGGCAAGGGGGTGAATATGTCGGCATCGGCCCCGGCGCCCACGGGCGCATTGGCATCGGTGCCGAACGCATCGCCCACCATCAAATTGCCGATCCCGCCCGTTGGCTGGACCGCGTTGCGCGCGAAGGTTTTGGTACCGGCAAAAGCAAAACAATTGAGCTAAGCCAGTCAATAGAAGAACGGATAATGACCGGGCTAAGGCTTAGCAGTGGAATCAATAGAAAAAGTTTCGAAATGAATTTTAAGCAAACACTGGAAAGCGCGCTTAACCCCGAACAGCTTTCCCATCTTGTTGAGCTGGGTTTGGTTGAGGTCGACGCCGTCGGCATAAGGGCAACAAAAAATGCGCGCATAAAACTGAACGCGGTAATAGAGCGCCTAATAAAATAGAATGCTCAGGTAAAGTTTTATAGCTTGCTTTATAATTTATTGGGCGAGGGGCTTATGGTTGTGGGATGTTTTTTGCCCACCCGCAAAACCGCGAGGCCACGCTCAACCAAACCGTCAGAGCCAAAACGAAAAACCCCATCGCGGCCAATGAACCCGCTTGGCTGCGTTATTTTTGAGGTCGCAAACGGATTTTGCTTGTCCGTGCGTGCAAGAATAATTGAAACCGCTAACGCATCGTAGGCCAGCGTAGTAAGGCGGTGGGGCTGAGCGTTGAAGGTTCTTTTGTACCTGATGAAAAATTCTTCCCGCGCCTCGGGGTCGGGGGCGGCAAACCAGCCCCTTAACAAGGCCGGTTCCGCGCCAAGCCCCGGTTCATCCCACAGCCCGGTACCAAGTATTTTAACCTTGGTCGGGTCAATGTCGTAAAAGGGCAGCAATGCCGCAACCTCTATTAGGCGTTTACCACCATCGGCCACCAGCAACGCATCAAACGGCGCATCGCCAATTGTTTGCAGGTTTTTAAGTTTCTCGAGCTGGGCTATGGAGCCCTCATCCTCCAGCCCGGAGAGCTGGTCCCTTAATTCTGTCAGTGCATTACTGCGCAGGTCATAGTTGGCAACGCGCCTGACCGCATGGGAAAAATTGGTGGACTGGGGATCATATAATTCTTGCGCCACAACGGATGCGCCAAATTCATTGGTGATACCATTTAAAGCGTTGGCAACCGCCGCGCCGTATGGATTATCGGGCGCCAACAGGGCAAAGCGATTATGGCCCCGCAACATGGCGTAATGCACCACCCGCCTGACTTCGTCCTCGGGGAAAAACCCCATGGTAAAAACACCATCGCCGACAATTCGTCGG
Organism: Thalassospiraceae bacterium; assembly: GCA_030637845.1. Lineage (GTDB taxonomy): Bacteria > Pseudomonadota > Alphaproteobacteria > Rhodospirillales > Magnetovibrionaceae > DAOVVL01. Next base: position 5,925 of record DAOWFT010000033.1, on the reverse strand, counting down.
TCAGAGGAAAAACCGATGACCGGAACATTCGCGGCCCGGGCCGGAATGGCAACCGCACTTACCGAGCTGGAAAGAAGCGGGCCGATAATGGCCATGGCACCATCGCCAATGGCCAGACGGGCGGCATCGCTTGCGCCTTCGGGGGTGCCTTTGGTGTCACGGATAAGTATTTCAAAATTATCCGGGGCAAAATCAAACAGCGCAAGCTCGGCCGCATTTAGCATGGCGTTACCAATGCGTGAATTGATGCCGCTTAACGGCAACAACAAAGCAACCCGAACCCCATCGCTGGTGGGCAAGGGCGGGGGAACAACAAACGATTTATCCGGCTTGGGCATACGGCCCAGCAGTTCCTGTAATGATGGCAGCTGTGGCGGCCTTGCCCCGGCTGTTCTTGTCGCAGTAGTTTGGCTGGGCCGGTCTTGTGCGCTATCGGGTGTGCGTGCTTGCTCGTCGGCTGAGCCGGGGAGCCAGTCTGATAATTTTCCGGTTTCCTCGCCCGCTGCGCAGGCGCCAAGCAGCAATAGCCCCATTAATGGGGCTGCGTGAAATACCTTGGTTCTGCCGGTAATCCAATTCATTTGTTTATGCTCTTTATGGCCGCCATAATAAATTAGGCTTTGAGAAAAGTTAAGGTAACGGGAGTAACCAGTTGAGTAAACCCAAACCACCTGTAAGGTCAGCCGCCAGCGTTCGCGGACTTTTGGCGCACCGGCGCGGAAAGCGTGCCGAACGGCTGGCCAAGTGGTGGCTCAGGCTCAGCGGCTATAGGGTACTTTGCCAGAACTTTAAAACCCCGGTTGGTGAAATAGACCTGATAGCCACAAGGGGTGGGGTGCTTTGCTTTATAGAAGTAAAGGTACGCAGTAATATGGACGCCGCCATTAACGCAATTTCGACCGGGCAAAGGGCGCGCATAGAGCGCGCGGCTGAATATTTTTTAAAAAAACACCCCCGGCTAAGCGATCAGGATATAAGATTTGATGCTTTCGTTTCCAGCGGCGGCATACGCGGCAAACTGTTAAAAGATGCATGGCGACCGGGATGGTAATATTATAACAAGCTTTATGGTTTATTAATTGCTACTTAAGAAAATATATCCAAGAAAATTATATAGGGACAAACAGTTGAAATATTTCCGCCTGATTTTAGTTTTGTTTTTTGCTTACCCCCTTGGTGCCTGCACGCCCATCGGGGCGGTAGTCGGCGTGGGTGCGGTAGCGGGTGTTGCCGCATATCAAGAACGCGGGATTGATGGCGTCGCCCGCGACATTAAAATTGCCACAAGAATTAAAGACCGCTTCTTTCAGCACGATCACAAACTGCTAACCGATATTGGTATCGAAGTTTATGAAAGCCGTGTCCTGCTTACCGGTCATGTTGCCGATGAAAATATTCGCGCCACCGCGGTGCGGCTTAGCTGGCAAGCAGACGGGGTGCAGGAAGTTATCAATGAAATTATAGTTACGCCCGATGGCAGCATTATCGACACCGCGCGCGATGCCTGGATAACCGGCTCATTACAATCGAAGATTACATTCGATGATGATATATTGGCCATAAACTACGCCGCCGAAACCGTGGGCGGGGTTGTTTACCTGATAGGCATCGCCCAAAGTGAAGCTGAGCTTGAACGGGTTAAAAATCACGCTCGCTCAATTTCATATGTACAGCGTATAATAAGCCACGTACGAATAAAACAAGTCGAATAAAATAAGTCGAATAAAATAAGGTCGGATAAAAAGAAAGGAGGGTTCGGGAATATGGCATCGCAACACCTTGACCTTTCGTGCCAGCTACGTGAAATAGGCCTGCAAAAAGATAAAAATATAAATGTTGCCGAAGCCGCATTGTTGCTGGCCGCGCACGAGCTGTTGGGCGGGGTGCGGTTAAATAGCTATCGTCGCCATCTGGAACGGCTGGTAACAGATGTTACCAACTACGCCGCCGGCGAGTTAAGTGATCCATATCTGGTGGCAGAGGGCATGCAGCAGGTTCTGGCAAAAAGATACGGTTATGCCGGGTCATATAATGTGTTTGAAACCGACCAAAGCGCCAACCTTATCCACACCATAGATAGCAGGCGCGGCAACGGCGGGACCTTGTGCGTAATTTATCTGCACGTGGCGCGGGAACTGGGGCTTGACGCCGAAGCCATAGATTTTCCACCGCGCCCGTTAATTGGCGTAACCGCGCCGGGTGGGCGCATAATTATTGACCCGTTTGAAGGCGGGCAAGAGCTGGAAGCACCGGCCATGCGGGCCATCATGAAAGACCTGTTTGGCGATAAAACCGAGCTTAGACCACGGCATTTAATGAACACGGGAAACCGCGGGTTATTGCTGCAATTGCAGGGCGAAATAAAACACCAACACCTGCGCACCGCCGAAACCGATGCCGCATTGGCAACGGTTGAACGTATGCTAATGATTGCACCGGACGAATCCGAGCTTTGGCGCGAGGCCGGTATTTTACATTCCCGGCTGGATCATGTGGAAGATGCCATCTGGGCGCTGGAAAAATTTCTCGGGCACCCCGGATCTGAAGCACAGCGCTATCAGGCAAGCCAGCTATTGCAACAGCTATACAGCCGCCTTGATGGGACCAGATAACCAAAAGAATAATAGTGGGATAATAATTTATGTCTCTTAAAGTAGCCCTACAAATGGATCCGGTTGAAAACATCGACATCGATGCCGATAGCTCGTTTGTTATTGGGTTGGAAGCATTGTCGCGCGGGCATGAGCTTTATTATTACCAACCGCAAGACCTTGCCCTTGATGGCGCTAGCGTGGTTGCAAACTCATACCGGCTGGAACTGCGACGCGAAAAAGGAAATCACTTTTCACTTTCCCAGCAAAAAATTCGCGATATGTCAGAAATGGATGTGGTGCTGCTACGCCAAGACCCGCCATTTGATATGTCCTACATCACCACAACCTATCTGTTGGACATGATCCACCCCGATACGCTGGTGGTAAATAACCCAAGCGAAGTTCGGGCCAATTCCGAAAAACTTTACGTCGCCCGCTTCCCTAAATTGATGGCGCCAACACTTGTCAGTCGCAACCTCGAACAAATCGCCGGCTTTCGCAAGCTACACAAAGACATCATTCTAAAGCCGCTTTATGGCAACGGTGGCGCCGGGGTGTTTCATGTTGGCCCCGATGACGAAAACATGAACGCACTTTTAGAAATGATGTTTGCGGGGAACAACGAACCGATAATGGTGCAGGCGTATCTGCCCGACGTTAGGGCTGGCGACAAACGAATTATTCTTATTGATGGCGAAGCCTTAGGCGCGGTTAACCGCATCCCGGCCAAGGGCGATGCCCGGGCCAATATGCACGCCGGCGGCGAGGCGGTTAAGTGTGAACTTAACAAGCGCGATAAAGAAATTTGTGCCGCCATTGGCCCCGATTTAAAAAAGCGCGGGCTGTTGTTCGCCGGTATCGATGTTATCGGTGGACGCTTAACCGAAATAAATGTTACCTCGCCCACCGGCTTGCAGGAAATTACCCGCTTTGACGGCACCCGGCTTGAGCAAAGCCTATGGGACGCCATTGAAAAGCGCCTGAATTAAATAATTTCCCACTAACAATTTGATATTACTACATTATTTCTATCTTGCGGGAATGACTGTTTTTTATAGCGTTCTTGTTTCGTTCTGTTAAACTGGGGCCATGGTCGCAACAATTGAAACCGTCTCGTTCCAGGGCATCGACGTTAAGTCGGTTGAGGTGCAGGTGCACATCGGCACCGGCCTGCCCGCGTTTTCAATAGTCGGCCTGCCCAACAAGGCGGTTAGTGAAGCCCGCGAACGGGTGCGGGCCGCACTGTTTGCCATTGGCTTGGCGCTGCCGCCCAAACGCATAACCATAAATCTGGCCCCGGCCGACACCATAAAAGAAGGCTCACATTTTGATCTGGCCATCGCCCTCGGGCTTTTGGTGGCGATGGATGTTTTGTCGGCGGACGAAATGCAAAATTATCTGGTGTTGGGTGAGCTTTCCCTCGATGGGCGCATAGCAAATGTTGGCGGGGTGCTGCCTGCGGCCATTCATGCATCAAGCATGGACCTCGGTCTTATATGTCCGGGCGGACAGGGGGCGGAGGCGGCGTGGGCTGGCGACACTGGCGGCATACTTGCGCCAACATCATTGTTGGAGTTGGTAAATCATTTTAAAGGGACCCAGCTGTTAAGCGCCCCGGTCCGCCCCGCGCTGGTCGAGCCCGAACATAGCACCCGGCAAATAGATTTATCCGATATCAAAGGTCAGGAAACCGCCAAGCGCGCATTGGACATTGCCGCCGCCGGTGGCCATTCGATGCTCATGTCCGGGCCGCCCGGTTCGGGTAAATCATTACTGGCGGCACGGCTTGCAACAATTTTGCCGCGGCTTACCCCCAGCGAGGCATTAGAATTAAGCCAGATACATTCACTGGCCGGGACCCTTCCCGGTGGCGGGCTTATAACCACCAGACCATTTCGCAGCCCCCACCACAGCGCATCACAAGCCGCCATCGTTGGCGGCGGGGCAAAGGCAAGACCGGGTGAGGTATCGCTGGCCCATCGCGGTGTTTTATTTCTTGATGAATTGCCCGAATTTAGCCGCGCGGCGCTAGAAGCCCTGCGCCAACCAATTGAAACCGGAACAGTTTCCATTGCCCGGGCCAACGCCCACGTAACCTATCCTGCGCGTTTTCAATTAATTGCCGCCATGAACCCGTGTCGTTGTGGGCACATTGATGATAATGAACGGGCCTGCACCCGCGCACCGGTTTGCGCCGAAGAATACCAAAACCGTATTTCCGGGCCATTGTTGGATCGCTTTGATTTGTTTGTGGAGGTGCCCGCTGTTTCGGCTGGCGATCTTTCTTTGCCGCCCACGGCCGAGAATTCATCCGATGTTCTGGCCCGGGTTGAAGCGGCGCGTGAATATGCGGGGGGCCGGCTTGACGGTTATGGCCGCGGCGGAATAACCAACGCCGAAGTGGACGGCAGATTATTAGAAGAAACAACCCTCATGGATAATCACGCGCGCGCGTTATTATCCGATGCGACCAAGGCCCTCGGCCTTTCGGCCCGGGGCTACCACCGTGTCCAGCGGGTTGCCCGCACCATTGCCGACCTTGCGCGCAGCCCCCGGGTGACAAAAACCCATATCGGCGAAGCCTTGTCCTATCGCCGCGTCCGCCCCGGCCATGGCGTTATTAAGGGTGCCGCCTAAAATATCTTTTCTCCCAATGGCTTGCGTGACAGGATGGGGGCCATGCTGAACCTCGAACGCACCCGGCGCATTGCCATCATGGCGCTTCCCATTGTTGGGGCGATGATTTCACAAAACATTCTTAATCTTGTTGATACCGCCATGGTTGGGGTGCTGGGCCCGGCGGCGTTGGCCGGGGTTGGGGTTGGCAGCTTTGCCAATTTTATGGCGGTGGCGGCTATCATTGGGTTGGCATCCGGCGTGCAGGCAATGGCATCCCGGCGCAAGGGCGAGGGCCGGGTTGATGAAATGGCGGTGCCGCTTAACGGCGGATTGTTTTTAGCCTTTATAATTGGTGCGCCGTTGAGCATCGTTCTTTATTTTTCGGCGCCTGCGCTTTTCCCGCTTATCAATAATGACGCGGCCGTGGTTGCCGAAGGCACACCGTATCTACAGGCCCGGCTCGTTGCGGCGGTTGCGGTTGGTTGTAATTTTTCTTATCGCGGCTACTGGAACGGGGTTGGCCTTTCGGCGCTATATATGAAAACCCTGCTAATCATTCATTCGCTTAATATTCTTTTTAACTATCTTTTGATTTTTGGCAACTTTGGTTTTCCTGAAATGGGAACCGAGGGTGCGGGGGTGGCATCGGCGGCAGCGCTTTATGTTGGTACGGCAATTCATACGGTCATGGCCTTTCGCCTTGCCCGCAAGC
>DAOWFT010000015.1 GCA_030637845.1 Thalassospiraceae bacterium | reverse complement strand
GTTGATGTTCACCATTTCAATTTGCTGTCTGAATTGCATCAGCGCGATCTGGATCCAGTAAAGTATGAAATTGCTCCGGTTCGTGGAACAGCTGAAGAAAACTTTGCCATTCATAACTATGAAGACCGTTCGGCAAATCAAATTATTCCACACGATGATCTGTTTCTTGCTCATTTCCAGTATGATGAACGTGGCGAGCGTGTTGAAAAACACATCAGCCCGGATAATGTTGTCGGCAACTTTGAGTCTCGCCTTCAGGGCCTGACCGAAGAGCAGGCCGTTCACGAAGGTGAACGCTGCATGAGTTGTGGCATGTGCTTTGAATGCGATAACTGCGTTATCTATTGCCCACAGGATGCGGTTTTCCGCGTCAAAAAGGACAAATCGGCACTGGGGCGTTATGTCGACACCGATTACAACAAATGCATCGGCTGTCATATTTGCAGCGATGTCTGCCCAACCGGTTATATCCAGATGGGCCTCGGTGAATAATTTGGCGAATAATGGTGTGTGAGTAATAATATTTGTGAGGGGTTTTTTATCAATGCGGATGCTGCGTAGCATTTTAAGCATAGCAGTTATGGCCTCAGCCCTGATGCTGGCGGCTGGTAACGTAAGTGCGGCTGAGGACACAAATGCTCTTGGCTCAAATCTGGGCCCAAATCCGGCCAAGGCGTTCAAGGGCGAGCAATGTGTTGAGCCGGTGGATGTAATGCGCCGCGAGCACATGAATATGCTCAAACATCAACGCGATGAGACGCTGCGCGAAGGTATCCGTGGCAATAAATACAGCCTTACTGAATGCGTAGAATGCCACGCCACCAAATCACCGGAAATTGCCGGTGGTAACATTCGCACCGTTAAACCGTTTTGTGCCGAATGTCATAAGTTCGCTGCGGTGAAAATAGATTGCTTTGAATGCCACACCGGAACCGCCACCGGAACAAGAATGAGAAACCTTCTTAAACCAAAGGAAAGCGGCAAAAACGAACACAGCGAAAATGCAATTACGGTTGGTATGTTGGAAAACTTTTTAGATAACAAGGCGGAGGGTAAAAAATGACCAAAACCACACCCACCGCATTAGCCGATGAAAAAATAGATACAGAACGCCGCCGCCTACTGGCCGCTGGCGGTGCGGTTGCCGTTGCGACCGGCATAATTCTTTATGGTGCCGGGGCCGGGGCACGCCCCAAGGGCCAGCCCGCCAGCTCGGCCCAGCGCTGGGGCATGCTCATAGATACCAATGCAGACCCATCCGATTGGGATACCGCGATTAGCGCATGCAAGCGCGAACAAGGATGGGGTGGCGGGAATAACCCGGCAACCGATCCACAGTGGATACGCAAGGTTTCCATAAAAAATAAATCTACCGGGGCTCAGGCCACATTCCCGGTTATGTGCCAGCATTGCGCTAATCCGCCATGCGTTGACGTTTGTCCAACTGGCGCATCAATAAAACGTGCCGATGGTATAGTTCTGGTCGATAAGCACATTTGCATTGGTTGTCGCTATTGCATGATGGCTTGCCCCTACTCTGCCCGTTCGTTTGTGCATGAGCCGGTTCACAACCAAAAACCGCATATGCCACGTGGCATGGGTACGGTTGAAAGCTGCACCATGTGCGTACACCGGGTTGATGCCGGGCTACTGCCGGCTTGCGTAAATGCGCTGAACAAAAAAGGTTCAAAAGCAATTATATTCGGCGACCTTAATAATCCCGATAGTGAAATTTCCCGCGCGGTTTCAGCGCACGTAACGCGGCGTATCCGCGAAGACCTGGGTGTTGAACCGGGCGTGCATTACAAGGGGATATAATAAATGGCCGGCATTGATATAAACACCTACAAGGAAGTAGACGGAAATGGTACAGACTACCTCTCCTTAATCGGTTGGCTTGGTGTATTTGCCGCTGCCGGTGTTGGTGCTGCGTTTTATATGGAAACCCAAGGCCACGTAGTAACCGGAATGAGCAACCAAATAGTTTGGGGCGTACCGCACGTATTTGCGGTTTTCTTGATTATTGCGGCCTCCGGCGCACTTAACGTTGCGTCCATGTCTTCGGTGTTTGGAAAAAACATATACAAACCGTTGGGTCGTCTTAGCGCAATAATGGCACTGTCTTTGTTGGCTGGTGGGTTGATGGTGCTGGTTCTTGACCTTGGCCGTCCCGATCGCATTGACGTTGCCATGTTGGAGCAAAACTTTAAATCAATCTTCGCGTGGAATATTTATCTTTATTCCGGTTTCTTTGTTGTTGTCATTGTCTACCTATGGATGATGATGGAGCGACGCTTCAATAAATATTCAAAAATTGCCGGCACCTTTGCATTTATATGGCGGATATCGCTGACCACCGGTACCGGGTCTATCTTTGGCTTCCTGATGGCACGCCCCGGTTATGATGCCGCAATTATGGCACCGCTTTTCATCGCCATGTCATTTGCATTGGGTCTTGCCATCAAGATTTTATTTATTACCTCGACATACCGCGTTACCGAACGCGCCCTTGGTGATAAGTTGCTGTTCCAAATGCGCAATCTGTTAGGCATTTTTATTGCCGCAGCACTTTATTTCACAGTGGTACAACACCTGACTAACCTTTATGCCGCCGAACATATGGGCGTTGAAAGATTTATCCTGCTTGATGGTGGCATCTACACCATGGCGTTCTGGCTGGGACAGATAGTTCTGGGTTCATTGGTTCCAATGGTTCTTTTATTCCACCCCGCCATCAATCGTTCATGCCAAAGCATAAACGCGGCATCCATGCTGGTTATTCTTGGCGGTCTGGTGCAGGTTTACATCATAATTGTCGGTGGACAGGCATATCCGCTGGAAATGTTCCCCGGATTTGAGGTTAGCTCAACTTTCTTTGATGGCTCGGTTCATAGCTACACCCCTAGCCTGCCGGAAATAGTATTGGGGCTAGGTGGGGTTGCCACGGCACTATTGATAATGGCGCTGGCGGTCAAGTTTCTGCCGATTTTGCCCCTGAGCCTGTCAGATGCAGCCGTAGGCCCCGCCAATATCACCACCAAAGAGGATGAATAAGACTGCAATAAGTCTTATTAAGTCTTATATAGTATATCTGAGGGGGACCCGGGCCACATTGTCCGGGTTCTGCCGTTTTACGAGGAAAGCAGTAAGCAATGACCATCCCCAAGGAACATCCATTTGCCCAATTTGTTCGCATCATCGGGCGCGGCCCCAACCTTTCGCGCCCGCTTGACGAAGAAGAAATGTATGAAGCCACCACCATGATTTTAAAGGGCGAGGTAGAGCCGCTGCAACTAGGTGCGTTCCTTTGCATCCTGCGCATGCGCACCGAGGTTCCGGGCGAAGGGGCGGGTTTTGTTCGTGGGGCGCGTGAGTTTATAAAATTGCCCGAAAATGCACCAACGGTGGACGTAGACTGGGCATCGTATTCGGGCAAGAAACGGCAATTGCCGTGGTTCCTGCTTTCGGCCCTG
>DAOWFT010000003.1 GCA_030637845.1 Thalassospiraceae bacterium | reverse complement strand
ATAGCGGCCATATTAATCGCGACAAACGGCTTGTTGCGCCTTTTGCCAAAATCATGAAGTGCGCGCGCAACCAGTTCTTTTCCGGTGCCGCTTTCTCCGGTAATTATTACGCTTAAATCAGTTTGCATAAGCCGGGCAATTGTCCGGTATATGTCCTGCATGGCGGGTGAGCGTCCGATTAATGGGAGATCTTCTTCGTTATCACCTTTTTTTGGCTGTCTTGCCTTGCTGCCGGATTCCAGCGCACGCCCGACAACCGCCAGAAGATCATTTATATCAAACGGCTTTGGCAGGTATTCAAACGCACCGCGCTCTGCTGCTTTTACCGCAGTCATCAATGTTGTCTGCGCGCTCATTACAATGATACGAAGATTGGGCCTGACCTTTAAAATGCGTGGAATAAGATCAAGGCCGTTTTCATCGGGCATAATAACATCGGTAATGACAAGGTCGCCAAGCCCGTCAACTGCCCACTTCCACAAAGTTGCGGCGTTTGACGTTACCATTACCTCGTAACCCGCACGCGAAAGCGCGTGCTCGAGAACGGTACGAATTGCCTTGTCGTCATCTGCAACAAGAACGGTTGATCCATTCGCCATTTAATCTGCCTCGTTTTCTTCGTTTACGGGTAACGGCTGATCTGAAACCGGAAGCAAAACCCTGAACATGGTTTTTCCCGGATCGCTTTTAAAATCAATAACCCCGCTATGATCGTCAATAATTTTTGAAACCAGTGCCAGCCCCAGTCCGCTACCGCCCTGCTTGGCCGTTACAAACGGCTCAAACAGGTGGTCTTGCACGTCTTGGGGTATGCCTGGCCCGTTATCACAAACGCTAATCGATAGCGGCAAGTGTATTCGACTTTCACTTCCCGGCATGGCAAAGCGCACACCGTGTTGATACTGGGTTTTTAGTAATATCTCACCACCGCTGGCGGGTACTGCCTCTGCGGCATTTTTTACCAAGTTCAAAAACACCTGAATTAACTGATTGCGGTCTCCGCTGACAGGCGGAAGAGATGGATCGTATTCTTCAATAAAACGCACCTTTGATGCAAATCCGTGCTCGGCAATTGAGCGCACCCTGCCTAAAACCTGATGAATATTAACCGGCCCAACTTGCAGCAGTACATTATCTGATAATACTTCCATCCGTTCAACAAGTTCGCGAATGCGGTCTGACTCGTCTTGTATTAAACGGGTTAGTTCCCGGTCTTGCTCTTCTGCATTTTGTTCCAGCAATTGCGCCGCACCGCGAATACCGGAAAGCGGGTTTTTTACCTCGTGCGCCATCATTGCGGCCATTGCCGAAACCGAACGCGCGGTATCACGGTGGGTAAGGCGGTGGTCGATTTTATCGGCAATGGATCTTTCCTGAAAATTGAGCACCACCGCACCCATAATTTCAACCAGCGGTGCCGCCTGCACGCTTACCATGCGATTGCCCGTGCTTGGTGCATCCAACACTATGCCGTGTTCGATTACTTCGTGCATACCGCCCTGAACCTGCTCAATCAACTGAAACACCGGGCTGTCGTTGGGAAGAAATCTTTCAAGCGATACCCCCTGCAGCACAAGTTTGCTTTTGGAAAAAAACTGTTCAGCCGAAGAATTGGCAAACAGTATTTGGCTATTGTCTCCAACCACAATAACCGCTGCGCCCAATGCATTGATAATCATCCCCGGGTCGATATTTTCGGGTTGGTTTAGCTTGACCACTTTATTACCTGATTGTTTTGACATTGCACGCTCGCCTTATGCAGCAATCTGTTCGGCCAAAGGCTCATAAAATCTGCGGATGGTTTGCTTGACCTTGTCAATGTCGGCCATGCGCATAACAACCGAGCGGAACTCAGCAGATCCGGGCAGCCCCTTGGAATACCAGCCGATGTGTTTGCGCGCAGCGCGCATCCCGGTAACTTCACCGTAATGAGAAAGCATATTTTCGTAATGTTCGAGCAATATATCCATCTGTTTATCAATCGATGGATCGTCCAGCCGTTCGCCGGTTTTAAGAAAGTGTGCAACCTGTGCCGGGAACCACGGCTTGCCATATGTGCCGCGGCCAATCATTACCCCATCGACACCAGACCTCTTTAGCATTTCAGCCGCGTCTTCCACCGTGGTTACATCGCCGTTACCGGTAACTGGAATTGAAACCGCGCGTTTTACCTCGCCAATGAAATCCCAGTCCGCTACGCCTTTATAAAACTGGCAACGGGTTCGCCCATGGACCACCAATGATTGAATACCGCTTTCTTCTGCGATGCGCGCAAGATTAGGCGCGTTTCTGGAATTATCATCCCATCCGGTTCGCATTTTTAGCGTTACCGGAATTGAAACCGCAGCGACGGCGGCTTCGAGAATTTTTCCCGCAAGAACCTCGTCCTTCATCAGGGCCGAGCCGGAATAACCATGAACAACCTTTTTCGCCGGACAGCCCATGTTGAGATCGATTATGGCAGCCCCCCTGTCTTCGTTAAGTTTTGCCGCCTCGGCTACGTCTTCGGCCACGTTGCCCGCCAATTGCACCGACATGGGAAATTCGTCATCGCATGAGGTGGACATGCGCATGGTTTTTTTGGCCGCCATAATCATTGCTTTGGATGCGATCATTTCAGACACAACCAGACCGACGCCAAACTGCTTGACCATCCGCCTAAACGGCTGATCGGTAACGCCGGCCATGGGTGCCAGCATCACGTTGTTTTCCAGCTCAATATTGCCTATGCGATAGCTCATTGTGTCTTCTTTGCCACAGATATTGTTTGAGGTGCCCATTTATTGGGCAAAACACCATAAATAGCAAGGTTTTCAGGGATATTCTTGAGATATTTGGGGGGAATATCGGGCAATCAGGTCATTAAAACGTCGGTGACCAGCTTTACCCCAACATAACCAAGGGTAAGCAACAGATAAGCCAGCAGGGCCAGACGGGCCGCTTTTCGCCCCCGCATACCGGTTTTATGGTGGGCCAGCAGCAATGCCCCGATAATGGCAAAAGCACCAATGCTGAGTACGGTTTTATGGTCAAATACCAAAACCGTACCTGTTTCCATGAATTGGGTGCTCATTCCGGTTATCAGGCCAGCGCCCAGTACAATCTCGCCCCACACCAGCAGACGCATGCTTAAAGATTCACAATCGGTAACCGATGGCAACATGTGGGTGAGCTTGGTTGGGCGTTTGAGCTTCAATGCCCGCTCCTGAATAAATGCCGCCAGCGCCGCCACGGCCGCCACCGTGACCAACCCATAGGTGGCAACCGAAACTATTATATGGATTCCAACCCAGCCCGATGGTGCCGATGGGGCAAGACCGGCATCGCCGCCTTGTTGCCAAAACACGGTGGCGATAACGCCCATAATTATCATATAGGGCGAAAACAGCGGCGTAAGACGCCACCCGTCACGGGTAATTCCGGCAATAATGGCAAAAAGAGTTAGAGAAACCGCGATGGTTACCCACAAGGTTACCGAGATGCCACCCTTCCAGACGCCGGACATGGAATACCCGGCCCAGAGGAAAGGCCCTGCCCAGGCCAAAGCCAAAACCAGCCAAAATACCCAGTCACGAGACGACTTTTCACCGCGAAGAGGAAGAACTGCTGCGGGAAGAAGAGCCGCCAGCGCAAGCAGATTGAATAAAAAGTCTTGGCTCATTGAATACTTTTCTTTCAGAACGCGGTTTTTGGGCACGAATGGTTAATAGAAAGCAATCCCCTTTTAATACCCTTTAATACCCTTGGCAAATAAGGGCAAGATGGTAGGCTCTGGCCAACAAATAAGTATTTTATTGGAGAGTTATTCATATGGCTGGGTGTTATGCGCTCATCGTCGCCGGCGGAAGCGGCCAACGTTTTGGCGGTGAACTACCCAAGCAATACGCCCCCCTTGGGACCGGAACGGTTTTGCAGGCAAGCGTCAGGGCGTTTCTTGAGCACCCTGAAATTGACGGTGTGCGTTGCGTCATAAGCCAAAACCATATGGATTTTTACCAGCAATCAATATCCGGATTTGCCGAAGGTAGCCTGCTTTCACCTGTTTTCGGCGGCAAAACCAGACAGCAGTCGGTTCTTGGTGGGCTTGAGAGTCTCGCCGAAACAAACCCCGACAAGGTATTGATCCATGATGCCGCCCGTCCCTTTGTTTCCGGTGAATTGATATCTGATGTTATTTTTGCGCTGGATAAATCCACCGGAGCAATACCGGCCCTTGCGGTTGTTGATACCCTAAAAAAATGCACAGACGAATCAATTGATAAAACCGTGCCTCGCGGCAATTTATTTCGCGCCCAAACACCACAGGGCTTTCGTTTTAAAGAAATAATTTCCGCCCACCGCGAGCTAATGCGTGACCCGGCAAAAGAAACCGTAACAGATGATGCGTCGGTTCTTGAACAATCAGATTTGGCAAGTTTGGCTGGTTCGGCGGTTGCCGTGGTCGCAGGATCAGAAGAAAATTTTAAAATAACAACGCCCGATGATTACAAGCGCGCACAAAGATATTTAAGTGAGCTTGGTGGCGAACGCGAAACAAGAACCGGGTTTGGTTACGATGTTCACCGCCTTGGTGATGAAGGTGGTGATAAAAGCAGTGATAAAAACGGAGTAAGGCTGTGCGGAATTGATGTTCCGTTCAATCGCTACCTTTTAGGCCATTCCGATGCAGACGTTGGCTTGCACGCATTAACCGATGCAATTCTTGGTGCCATCGGCGAAGGAGATATTGGCGAGCATTTCCCCCCTAGCGACCCCCGATTGAAGGGGCTCGATTCTGAAGTTTTTGTTGCCCGCGCACTGGAATTGGCCAGTGAAAAGAATGCAAAAATAAACAACGTTGATATTACTATTGTATGTGAGGCGCCCAAAATAGGCCCTTACCGGACAGAGATGCGTACCCGTATAGCTGGTATCTTGGGCCTCGATAAAAACAGGGTTTCCGTCAAGGCCACAACCACAGAGGGCCTTGGCGCAACCGGACGGGGTGAGGGTGTGGCGGTGCAGGCAATTGCCACCCTGTCATTTCCTGTTTAGAAAGCCTACAAACTCAGGTAGCTAGCTAATTTATATTATGTAATTACATTTTCTGATGTACTAATATACAGACGCTTTTGGTTTTAATACATTCCTGCATGTGGGGTGGCGCAAAAGCATTGGGGCATTTTCCTGACCATGAATAACAAGATAACTCTTGAAGAGATTGATGTAATTATTGTCGATAGCGATCGGTTATCGCGCCAGACAATAAGAAACATTCTATCCGATAACGGCATCAGGCGCATCACCATGGCCAATAACATGCGCGACATGATTGGCACCCTTGATGTTAGCTCTCCGGATTTGCTGATCGCAGATCACGAAATGCCCGATGGCGACCTTAGTGATTTTGTTCACAAGCTTCGTCATTACGAAACCAAATACAATCCATTTCTGCCAATTATTGCTACCGCATGGTCGCCAACGCACGAAACCGTCAGAAACATAATCCAGTCGGGTGTTGACCATATTGTCAGCAAGCCACTTTCGGCCGGACAGCTTATGCAGCGCATAAAGGTGCTGGCCTTGGCAAGGAAGCCTTTTATTGTCACCAGCCATTATATTGGCCCCGACCGCCGCAAAAAAGACGATGAACGGCCAAGCGAGGCAACTCCGGTAAGAGTTCCAAATACGCTTAATATGAAAGCAACCGGAGGCGGTGAGATAAACCCCGTCATCCTGCAGGAAGAGATTGATGCCTGCATAAAACAGGTAAACATCCAAAAACTTGAGCGCAACGCACAACAGGTTAATTTTTTGGTGGACCGAATTGTCCCCGGACTTGCCATGGGCGGGCCTGACGAAACAACCTCAAGATCGTTAGACAGGTTGCTGTATGTTTCAGAAGACATCGCAAGACGAATGGGTGGCACACCGTATGCCCACGTATCAGAACTTTGCAACACCATGATTGATGTAACAAAGCGCATAATCAGTGCCGGGGACTTCCCCGCACCAAAGGATGTTGAGCTTCTAAAACCGGTGGCAAGATCCATACAGGCGGGTTTTGACGAAAAAGGCGAAGACGCCCAACGCATGGCCATGGAAATCAGCAAATCCGTCAAAGGCGGGCAGATAAAGCCAGCGCTACATTAGCCACCCGAGCCTAGGTGGTTTCGTTTGCAATCCACTGCAAAAAATCATCGTTCCCCCCTACTATGTCGACAACAACCACACAGGGACAATCGTAACTGTGTAGGGATTTTATTTTTTGCGTAACGGCTTTCACTTTTGCACTCACCGTTTTCATCACCAGCACCGTCTCTTTTTCATCTTCAATTTTGCCTTCCCAGCGATAAATTGACCTGACGCCATCAATTATGTTTACACACGCAACCAAGCGTTCATCAACAAGGGTGCGGCCAATGTTAATGGCCTCGGTCTCGCCCGAGGTTGTTACATAAATAAGTTTGGTGTTTTGCGGCATCTTAATCTCACTTGGTCAATATTATCTCTTCGGTATTGCTTGGCATTCTTGGCAATTGTTGAAACCTACCCTATTATCATGAACTATCATGGCCTATCACAGGGCAATGACGAACATGAAAGCAACAAACGTGAAAAAAGTAGCAGATAAAACAACTACCAAACCATCCAGGACTCAAATGGAGTGGCTTAAACGCGGTGTAACCCAAGCCGGTGGAAAATTGCCACTTTTTGACACCCACGGGCAACGGGTTGGTGAAAGCACCGTCAGGAGCTGCATTGAAAGGGGTTGGGCAGAGCCGTGGTTTTCGAACCCCATAAAACCCGACTGGTTGGTTTGCAAGATTACCGAAGCCGGGCGCAAGAGCGTATCGTAACCAGACGGGAAGATATTATCGTTTACAAACCGTAATAATTACGCTGATTTGGCCTACAAATGCAGTTAGTACGCCCGCAAAACAAACCTTATATTTCAAGCATAGATTTAAATAAGGCCCGTAAGTAACCTATTTAAATGAATTAATCGTCACCAGCGGTTATGTCAACATAACCACGCTCTATGGCGTACCTTAGGGCTTCAAAGGCATTCTTTGCCTCCTCATACATTTCCCGGCTGGTTCTAAGTGCTGTTATTTCTGCCTGATCTGGCGGGTTTCCATGTTCTGAACCAATGCGAAACGCATCTTCCAAATATCTAGCCCTGAGACTGGCCACGGCAACTGAAAACGAGAGAACCGTTTTTTTTGTTATCTCCGGTATGCGGGCATGGATAACCTCGCGGTTGGCGAGCCTAATTCCCTGCTCTATTTCACTGAGAAATCTTTTTTGACCCATCAATGTTTTGTAGTCATCGGAGTGTGCATCATCGCTCATTCATAAAATCCTTTTAAAAAACAATACGTTATGAAGTATTTTTATTTTTTTGACCACGCCCCGGTGGTTTGCTTAACAAGCATACCCACCACCGTCATCACAATACAATTGGCTATTTAATAAATGCGTGAAACCCGGCCATTTTACCAGTCTTTTTGCCAGCCCCTTATCGGGTGTGATGCACGTCACAGCCAACTGGACAAAGCTGTGCGACTATAAAGACTGTGGATTGGTTCATTTGGACCGATCCCTTCCCTCAAGAGCACAAAAACTTCGGGCCGGTTCTTTATAGAGCTGGCCTCTTTTTTGTTGGGTGTGATGGCCGTCACAGCCAACTGGACAAATATGTGGGAATATATTGACTGTGAATTGGTTCACACGAACTGATTCCTTCCCTCAAGAGCACAAAACTTCGGGCCGGCCTCATTAGAGTGCCGGCCTCTTTTTTTGAAAAACCGGTATTAAAAAAGCCGACCCGTCCCATTTCAGGACAGAATCGGCTTTGTTATTTATTGGTCGGAGCGACAGGATTTGAACCTGCGACCCCTACACCCCCAGTGTAGTGCGCTACCAGACTGCGCTACGCTCCGTTTAATTTACACCTCAACCGTATATGTATGGGGGGGCTAAAGCGCGCCCCTATATACGCGCCGAGACACATGGGTGCAATGGTGCAGTTGTATCTTGTGTATTATGGGTAGATTCTTAAGAGAATTTTTTCAAACCATCACGAACCGCCACCAGTTCGCTTAACAGGCTCTCGGCCTCCTTGCGGGGGATGCCGTCTGCTCCTGCTGGATTGGCCGCATTTTCTGCTGCTGGGCCAGCTGCCATTGTCCCGTCCACTGTCCCGTCCGGGGCTTTATCCATTATGTTGGATGCCGATATTCCGCCCGGTTTTTTAAGGAGTTTCTGCACACCTTTTATGGTGTAGCCCTCATCGTGCAGCAGGGATTTGATCTGGGACAGAACCTCAACATCCTCTGGTCGGTAATAACGCCGACCACCACCCCTTTTCATGGGGCTTACCTGAGGAAACTTTGTTTCCCAAAAACGAAGGACGTGCTGAGGGAGATCGAGATGCCCCGCGACCTCGCTTATTGTGCGAAAGGCTTCGCGCGATTTTTTTCCGCCGCGATCAGAACTGTCACGGACAGCAGGGCCAGCTTCCGGTTCAATACCCCCGCCCATAACCAATCCTTAAACCTGGCCGGGTTTGCGTTTTGAATTAATGCGGGTTTTCATTACCTGCGAAGGCCTGAAAACAAGCACTTTTCTAGGCAAAATAGGAACTTCTTCGCCGGTCTTGGGGTTGCGGCCAATGCGCTGGCCTTTTTTGCGAACTGAAAAACTTCCAAATGATGAAATTTTAACAGTCTCTCCGCCTGCCAAGGCATCAGTCATCATCCTGAGAACTGATTCAAGCAAATCGGCAGATTCGTTTCGCGAGAGACCTACTTCCTGATAGACGGCTTCGCCTAGCTGTGCGCGTGTAATGGTGTTGTCGCTCATCTCGCCCTCACCTGTTCTGGTTTATTGTTCAGACATGAAGGGTATCGCGCGGGGTAAAAGGCGTCAATATCAAAGGGATGGAAGACTAATTTAATTTAAAAATTAGTCCTAATATATGCGGCGAATACGGTAAATAAGGTAAATAATGCGAAAAATTGCGCTACCAGCGAACCAGAGCCGAACCCCAGGTAAGGCCACCACCCATGGCCTCCATCAATATAATCTGACCTTTTTGGATACGTCCGTCGCGTACCGCTTCGTCCAAAGCAAGCGGGATTGATGCCGCCGATGTGTTTGCATGACGATCAACGGTAATTACTACCTGATCTTCGCTTAAGCCCAGTTTCTTGGCGGTTCCATCAAGGATGCGTTTATTGGCCTGATGGGGCACCAGCCAATCAAGGTCTTCGCGGGTTAGGTTGTTTGCCGCCAACGCCTCTTCGGCTACGGCGGCCAGATTAGTTACCGCGTGGCGAAACACCTCGCGCCCCAGCATCCTCAGGTGACCTATGGTTCCGGTTGAACCGGGGCCGCCATCAACATAAAGGATTTCGCGCAAGCGTCCGTCGGAATGAAGATGGGTTGAAAGAATACCGCTATTATCGCCGTCGTCCGCATCAAAACCTTCCAGCACAACCGCACCGGCGCCATCACCAAACAATACGCAGGTCGACCTGTCGGTCCAATCTAGAATGCGCGATATTACTTCGGCGCCTATGACTAAAATACGTTTTGCCTGGCCCGCACGGATCATGCCGTCGGCAACGGAAAGAGCATAAATAAATCCGGAACATACCGCCTGAATATCAAACGCATAACCGTGGTTCATTCCAAGCATGGCTTGAACTTTTGTTGCGGTTGAGGGGAAGGTGTTATCTGGTGTTGTTGTTGCCAGAATTATCACATCAATTCCATCGGCGGTTATGCCCGCGGCATCAAGGGCATTTTCAGATGCCTGTAGTGCCAGAATTGATGTTGTCTCACCTTCTTTGGCGACACGGCGTTCACGAATACCGGTGCGATCGGTTATCCACTCGTCAGAGGTATCCACCTTTTTGGAAAGCTCCTCATTGGTGATTACCTTTTCCGGAAGGTGTGATCCGGTACCGATTATGCGTGAAACAATTGCCATTTAATCATCCACTTGAATATTGGAAAAATTGTGGTGCTCGTCATTGAAGCGGGCGAAGTCTTCTTTGATGCCGTCATTTAGTCCGTCGGAAACCATTTCGTGGGCGGCAAGAATTGCGTTGGCAAAGCCGAAAGAATCTGTTCCGCCGTGACTTTTAACGCAGATGCCATTCAGGCCAAGAAACATGGCCCCATTATAACGCCTAGGATCGAACCTGTTGCGAAAGGCGTCGATTGCCGGCTTGGCGATTAGTGCGCCGATTTTGCCGAGCATTGAGCCTTTTAGCTCTTCCTTAAGCGCGCCAGCAAAAAGCTTTGCTGTTCCTTCGATTGTTTTTAGCGCGACATTGCCGGTAAACCCGTCTGTGACAACAACATCGACGGTTCCCTTGCCTATATCATCGCCTTCGACAAAGCCGTGGAACTTGATGGGCAGGTGGGTTTCACGAAGTATCGCCGCGGCTTGTTTGACCGAATCATTTCCCTTTAGGACTTCGGTGCCGACGTTAAGTATGCCAATGGAAGGCTGTTCAATGTGCAAGACGTACCTTGCGAACACTTCTCCCATTACCGCAAACTGAACCAGATTTTCGGCATCACATTGAATGTTTGCGCCAAGGTCCAGCATAACGCTTTCACCGGTCATGGTTGGATAATAACTAGCGATTGCCGGGCGATCTATGCCGGGCAAGGTTTTCATAACGAACTTTGCCATAGCCATTAACGCGCCGGTGTTACCCGCCGAAACAACACCGCCGGCAATACCATCGCCCACCGCATTGATGGCAAGACGCATGCTCGACTGACGGCCCGAGCGAAGTGCTATTCCCGGTTTCTCGTCATTGCTGACAACGTCTTCGGTATGATGGATTTCGGTTACTTCCATAACCTTCGGATAACTGGCAAGCAGCGTGCTCAGCTTGTGGCCGTCACCATAGATATGAAAGTTGAGGTTGGAGACGCTCTCAAGAGCGATGGCCATTCCATCAATAACCATCGACGGCGCATTGTCGCCGCCCATAGCATCGATAGAGAGTGTAATTTGCTGAGACACGGGAATGACCTTACAGCCCTAATGGGGCGGCCTCAACCAGGGGCTTATCAGGCAGCGTCGCCGGATGTAAGAACTTCGCGCTTGTCATACTGACCGCAAGAAGCACAAACGTGGTGAGGTCGCTTGAGTTCACCGCAAGACGCACACTCTTCAAAGGCTTGCGCCTTTAATCCATCGTGTGAACGGCGCATGTTGCGCTTGGAAGGAGAAGTTTTTTTCTTTGGAACTGCCATTTTCAATTACCTTCGGTGCTTAAAATTGTGTAGCCCCTTTAAGGGCTAAGCGGTGCTGTATAAACCAAAAAAGGTGAACAGGGCAAGCGGTTACATTGCCTTATTGTAATTATTTATCGGATTTCTTGGGCTCTTTTTCGCCATTCAGGCTGTCCTTGAGGGCTGACAGTTTGGCAAATGGGTTATCGGCGTTGCCCGCCTGCCCGTTATTTTTATTAACCCATTCAAATTCCACGTCTTTTTTCCTTGGGAATGGATTAATTCTTAAGAACAATTCTTGAGAAATAAATTCTCCCAAATCTATGGCCCCGCCTATTATTGCCTCCGGGGCATCTTTGGTGCTGGCCTCAAGGTCAAAAAGTTCGCTATTTTCGCTAAAACCCTCATTTTCAAGGGATTCCCCTCCAGAATCCACGAGGGATTCCGGGGCGGAGGAGAAAGTTTGAGAAAAATTGGCCTCTATTTTATCATTTATGTGATCCATGGTTACGGAGCAGGTCTGGGTCAGGGTCGCCCTCAGTCCCGCCTCGGCCAGCACATCATCACCCCTATCTGTGGCACCGCCTATGGCAGAAAGCCTTACCTCGGCCTCTAGTGACGAAATATCCACAAGACCGAACCGCTTGGCCAATGCGGCCAATTCATCGGGGTCAGCTTTTATGGATATATCCACCGGCTTTGACGATGAAAATATCTCGGCCACATTGATAATGCGCGATAATTCAGGCTTATCGGTCATGGGGTCTCCTCCCGTTCATGCTTTGGAAACACCGCTTTTCCTTGGATAAAATCATCGTCACTCAACCCGGCCATAAAAGAATTAATTTCCAGCGCCCTTTTTGCCAACACTTCAGAGCCGGGAACAATGCTGTCTTTGCTGCGAAAAATATTTCTGGAAATTGCCTCCTGCCAAAGCTCGCTGGCGGCACCCCCTTCGATTAATTGTCCGTAGGTGCGCATACAGCCCATAAAACTGCCGGACATTTTACGGATTTTGTATTTCATCCCTTCGTCAGAGACCCCTACCTCACGCAAGTTTGTATCCATATCGGCAAACATTATATCAAATATCTCCTGACCAAGAACATCACCACCCTTGGATATCCGCCCTATACGGTTAAGCGCAAGCGATACCATTAGCGTAATCATGTCGAATCGGCCATCAACGGTGTCGGGAACGCCTGCGGTAGTGTAATATTCCAGATTGCGCGCCTCATCTACCGCGGCGGCGTAAATAACCCCAGAAGCCCCGGAAAACTTTGAGAGAAATCCAAGCTTGTTTAATATGCTATTTAACATTAATACCCATCAATTATCGTAACTGTTGACCTATCCTCTATTCAGGGACAAATATGTAATCCAATGGAACCTAGCTCGAAACCCCTGTTTTTAAAAATATTCCCCTCGCATGCCGCCGGGGCCTCTCTGCTGCGCACCGCTGTGCTTTCTCTGGCGCTTGGGGTGGTGGCTATTGGTGCCTCTGGCTGTGGCTCAAGAATAACCAGCCGTGGCAACGAGGTTAGCGCCGAACAGATTTCCACCCTTGAGGTCGGAACCCATGATCGTGAACAAGTCATTTCCATGTTTGGCTCACCGTCCAGCACGGCAAGTTTTGGTGATGAAACTTGGTATTATATTTTTGAAAAAGATGAATCAATTGCCTTCCTTGAGCCCGAGATAAAGGAAAGAACTGTTTTGGCGCTGCGCTTTGATGATAGCGGCAGATTGGCAGACATAAAAACAACCGGGCTCGATGATGCACAAAAGGTAGAACCGGTTGAGCGTGAAACAGCCACCGCAGGAAATAAGCTTTCCTTTATTGAGCAAATGATTGCCAACATCGGGAAGTTTTCTGAATAATTTTAAAAATGCTTAGCCAAAAAAACCTGGCCAACAAAAAACCCCGGAGAAACTCTCCGGGGTTTTGTTTTGTCTGTTGTCAGGTTGCTATCCGGCAAGAACGGCCAATAACAAAATTGCAACAATGTTTATAATCTTGATTAACGGGTTAACCGCCGGGCCGGATGTATCCTTGTAAGGATCGCCAACCGTATCGCCGGTAATAGCTGCTTTGTGGGCTTCTGAACCCTTGCCGCCGTAGGCACCGTCCTCAATATACTTTTTGGCATTATCCCATGCACCGCCACCGACGGTCATGGAAATAGCAACGAACAAACCGGTTACGATTGTTCCCAAAAGCATTGCGCCCAATGTACTGAACGCGGCACCCTGCCCGGCAAATGAGTTTACCACGAAGTAAACCACTACCGGAGCCAGAACCGGAAGCAAGGATGGCATTATCATTTCCTTGATTGCTGCCTTGGTAAGCAAATCAACACAAGCTGCATAGTCGGGCTTGGTGGTGCCTTCCATGATGCCGGGTATTTCCTTGAACTGGCGGCGCACTTCAACCACCACCGAACCGGCAGCCCGGCCAACGGCCATCATCGACATGCCGCCGAACAAATATGGCAACACCCCGCCAACAAACAGGCCGATT